>WOZN01000117.1 GCA_011620245.1 Acidovorax sp. | reverse complement strand
ATGCCATCGTCTGCGTGGACCAGCACCAGCGCATCACGGTGTTCAACCCCACGGCAGCGGCGCTGTTCCAGTGCAGCGCCAGCGACGCGCTGGGCAGCCCGCTGCAGCGCTTTTTGCCCGACGCGGCGCAGGCCCTGACGTTTGCGCAGCTCACCACCCAGGCCATGCTCGGCGAAATGACCGCCCTCACCGCCAGCGGCAAGGAACTGGCGGTGGAAGTGAGCGTGTCGTTCGAGCGCCATGCCGAGGGCGAGACCACCACCGTCTTCGCACGCGACCTGACCGGCCGCAAAAAGGCCGAGGCGCACAGAAGCGAGCTCGAAGCCCAGCTGCGCGAATCGCAAAAAATGCAGGCCGTGGGCACCATGGCGGGCGGCATCGCGCACGATTTCAACAACATTCTGGGCGCCATTCTGGGCAACGTGGAGCTGGCCAAGGCCGACTGCGCACCTGATTCCCCCGTTCTGGAGAGCCTGCACGAAATCGACAAGGCCGGGCGGCGTGCACGCGATCTGGTGCGCCAGATCCTGACCTTCAGCCGCAACGAACCGCCCCAGCGCACCACCGTGAACCTGGCCGAAGTGGTGCACGACACCGAGCGGCTGCTGCGGGTCACCCTGCCTCCCGCCATCGAGCTGCACATGCATTTGTCCACGGGCTTGCCGGCCTTGCTGGCCGATGCCACCCAGGTCGGGCAGGCGCTGCTGAACCTGTGCACCAACGCCGTCCATGCCATTGGCACAGAGCGCGGCAGCATCCACGTGGAGGCCGCCCGGGTTCGGCCCGACCAGCGCCAGCGCCTGTGCGAGCGGCTGGCCCTGGCCCCGAGGGACTATGTGGCGCTGACGGTGCGCGACAATGGCCCGGGCATGGATGCCGCCCTGCTGCCGCGCATTTTTGAACCCTTTTTCACCACCAAGCCCGTGGGCCAGGGCACAGGCCTGGGCCTGGCGGTGGTGCATGGCGTGATGCGCACTCACGGGGGCGCGGTCGATGTGCACAGCGCGCCGGGCCATGGCAGCCAGTTCACGCTGTATTTCCCCGCAGCTTCGGACGATGCCGCCGCGCCAGCCGCCCCGCCTTCAACCACCAATCCTGCCGTGCCCACGCCCGCCGCGCACCCGCAGCAAGCACAGCGCGGCCAGCATGTCATGTATGTGGATGACGACGAGGCACTGGTGTTTCTGGTGCAGCGGCTGCTGCGCCGCCGGGGCTACCAGGTCAGCGGATTCACCGACCCCCGCGAGGCCACGGCCGCCCTGCGCGCCGACCCACGGCGATATGACCTGCTGGTGACCGACTACAACATGCCCGGTTTTTGCGGCGTGGACCTGGTGCGCGAGGCCCGCCGCATCCGCCCCGACCTGCCCGTGGCGCTGGCATCGGGCTATGTCACGGCAGAAATCGAGCAGGCCGCCATGGCGGAAGGCGTCAGCGCCCTCATCCACAAACCCAACGACGTGGAAGAGCTGTGCGCCACCGTGCAGCGGCTCGTAAGCGGCCATGACCCTGCCTGAATCCGCTGAGGCTGCAGACACCGGCGTGCAGGCGGCCCATGCCGATGCCGATCTGCTGGTGCTGCACAAGCCGCCGGGCCTGCTGTGCGTGCCCGGCCGGGGGCCCGGCAAGCAGGATTGCCTGAGCGCCCGCGCCCAGCTGCGCTGGCCCGGTGCGCTCATCGTGCACCGGCTGGACCAGGCCACATCGGGGCTGGTGCTCATGGCCCGCCATCTGGATGCGCAGCGGCGCCTGGGCCACGCATTTGCCGGGCGCCAGGTGCTCAAGCGCTACCAGGCCGTGGTGCAGGGGCAGCTTGGCGGTGAAGACAGCGCCTGGCATGACATCGACCTGCCCATCGCAGCCGACTGGGCACGCCGCCCGCTGCGCGTGATTGACCACGCCCTGGGCAAACCCAGCCTGACGCGCTGGCGCATGCTGACACATGACGCAGCGGCCCGGACCACGCGGATCGAGCTGGAGCCTGTGACCGGACGCACCCACCAGTTGCGCGTGCACCTTGCAGCCATCGGCCACCCCATCGTGGGCGACGCGCTCTATGCCGACGCAGCCACGCAGGAACAGGCCCCCCGCCTGCTGCTGCATGCCAGCCACCTGGCTTTCACGCACCCCATGACGGGTGATCTGCTCACCCTGGAATGGGCCGCCGATTTTTAGCCCAATCAGACTCTGGGGCTTATGGCAATTGCGCTATGAGCTATTAATTAGGTAGCAAACAAGTAGCAAACAAGTAGCAAACGGTTTATTCGCCGACAGAAACCCTCTGGTGACAGCAGAGTTGCAGACTTCCCGCAGTACCATAGCAGGATGCCTTTGAACCACCTCACCGTCCTTACCGGCGCGTCGCGCGGCATGGGACTGGCCATGGCGCACCAGTTGCTGCGCCCGGGCCAAACGCTGGTCTGCATCTCGCGCCACCGCAATGCCGAGCTTGCCCAGGCGGCAAGCCAGGCCGGCGCCACGCTGGAGCAATGGCAGCAAGACCTGTCGCAAGGCGAGCAGGCCGCACGCATGCTGCGCGACTGGCTCACGGCCCAGGGCTCCGCTGCCTTTGCCAGCGCCACGCTGATCAACAACGCGGGCGTCATCCCGCGCATCGCGCCGCTGTCTGCCAGCGAGCCGGCCGAACTCGCCAACGCCCTGCGCGTGGGGCTGGAGGCGCCCATGCTGCTCACGGCCGCGTTCCTGGGTGCCACCGAGGGCTGGGCCGTGCCGCGCAAGGTGCTCAACATTTCATCGGGCCTGGGCCGCCGCGCCATGGCCTCGCAGGCCGCCTACTGCGCCGCCAAGGCGGGCATGGACCATTTCACGCGCTGCGTGGCGCTGGACGAAGCCTTGAAGCCCCATGGTGCCAAGGTATGCGCGCTGGCTCCCGGTGTGATCGACACCGACATGCAGGTCCAGCTGCGCGGCGCCGACCCGGCCGCCTTCCCGGACCGCCAGAATTTCGCCAACCTGCAAAAGGATGGCCTGCTCACATCCCCTGCCGACGCCGCTACCCGCGTGCTGGCCTGGCTGGAGCGCGCAGACTTCGGCACCAAACCGGTGGCCGATATCCGGGAAGCATGAAAGCCCCCCTGAGCCGCTTCGCGTCTTCCCCCGCAGGGGGACGCCACCCGTGGCCCGGCAAAGCCGGTTCCACGGTGGCACTGGCCTTGTGCGTGCCGGTTCACAGGCTGCAAGCGAAGCCCA
>WOZN01000140.1 GCA_011620245.1 Acidovorax sp. | reverse complement strand
ATTTGTGCCGCCAAGCATCGAACACTACACCAGCCAGGGCGTTGAAGGAGGCTGGCGGCATGGTGATTTGCTATCGAATAAATAGCTTGCAGCGCTTGCTGCAAGCCATGTTCAATATGAAAACTATCTGAATATGGCTATCATCAAGCGCAAGTAGCTCCTGTTTCAGGAGCATCCTTGCTCAGATCGTGAACACGGTCCCAGACAAGATCAATTGCAGAAAGCCGCGATGCCCGTCTGCGCGCGGCCCAGGATCAGCGCATGCACATCGTGCGTGCCCTCGTAGGTGTTCACCACCTCCAGGTTCACCAGGTGGCGCGCCACGCCGAACTCGTCGCTGATGCCGTTGCCGCCCATCATGTCGCGCGCCAGGCGGGCAATGTCCAGCGCCTTGCCGCAGCTGTTGCGCTTGATGATGGAGGTGCCTTCCACGCTGGCCGTGCCCGCGTCCTTCATGCGGCCGAACTGCAGGCAGGCCTGCAGGCCGATGGCGATCTCGGTCTGCATGTCGGCCAGCTTCTTCTGGATGAGCTGGTTGGCAGCCAGCGGGCGGCCGAACTGCTTGCGGTCCAGCGTGTACTGGCGCGCGGTGTGCCAGCAGAACTCGGCCGCGCCCAGGGCGCCCCAGGCGATGCCGTAGCGCGCGCTGTTCAGGCAGGTGAAAGGGCCTTTCAGGCCCCGCACCTCGGGGAAGGCGTTTTCTTCGGGCACGAACACATCGTCCATCACGATTTCGCCAGTGACCGAGGCACGCAGCCCCACCTTGCCATGGATGGCCGGGGCGGTGAGGCCCTTCATGCCCTTTTCCAGCACGAAGCCGCGGATGGGGCCCACGGCGCCGCCTTCAGACACCTCTTTGGCCCAGACCACGAACACATCGGCCACGGGGCTGTTGGTGATCCACATCTTGCTGCCCTTGAGCTTGTAGCCGCCGGCGGTCTTGCAGGCGCGCGTGGCCATGCTGCCGGGGTCGGAGCCGTGGTCGGGCTCGGTCAGGCCGAAGCAGCCGATGAATTCACCGCTGGCCAGCTTGGGCAGGTATTTCTGCTTTTGCGCCTCGGTGCCGAATTCATGGATGGGCACCATCACCAGCGAGCTTTGCACGCTGGCCATGGAGCGGTAGCCCGAATCCACGCGCTCGATCTCGCGCGCCACCAGGCCATAGCTCACATAGTTCAGGCCGGCGCCGCCGTACTGCGTGGGGATGGTGGGGCCCAGCAGGCCCAGCCCGCCCATCTCGCGAAAGATGGTGGTGTCCATCTTTTCATGGCGGAAGGCTTCCAGCACGCGCGGTGCCAGCTTGTCCTGGCAATAAGCGGCGGCGGCGTCGCGAATGGCGCGCTCGTCGTCGGTGAGTTGCTGGTCGAGCAGGAAGGGGTCATTCCACTGGAAAGCGGCGTGGGCCATGGTTTTGTCTCCGGTTGCTGGGTCAAGGAATCAAGGAATCAAGGAAGGGGGCGGCTGGCGCCGTGCAAAAGAGTGCATGGCACCCTTGCGTGAGGGCGATCGTAGGCCTGCCGGGTGCTGCCCGCAAGCGACTTCTTTTCATCCAGAAATGCGTTTTGGGAATGTATGGAATACTGACGCCCTCGGTTTTCCAAGGTGGATGGCCGGTCACGAGTTCCAGTACAGCATGCGCCGCAACATTCCATCGACCCAGGCCCTGGCCTGTTTTGAAGTCGCCGCCCGGCACGAGAGCTACACCCGCGCCGCGCAGGAACTGTCGCTCACGCAAAGCGCCGTCTCACGCCAGATCCAGGCGCTGGAGGAATTTTTGGGTGTGCAGCTGTTTCGCCGCACGCGCCACGGCGTGGTGCTCACGCCCGCCGGCGCGCATTACGGCCGCCAGGTGGCGCGCTGGCTGCAGGGGCTGGAGCGCGACACGCTCGACATGATGGCCCACCAGGGCGAGGGCGGCACGATCACGCTGGCGGCGGTGCCCACGTTCGCCACCCGCTGGCTCATCCCGCGCCTGCCGCAGCTGGCCCGGCAGCACCCCGACATCGTGGTGCACATCGAAACCCAGACGCGCCCCTTTCTGTTTGCCGACACCACCTTCGATGCCGCGCTGTATGCCGGCACGCCCGAGCAGGTGGCCCACTGGCCTGGCGTGCAGGCTCTGCTGCTGATGCACGAAGACGTGGTGCCCGTGTGCAGCCCGCAACTGCTCGAATCCGCCGCGCCCCGTGGCCGCGGCCGTGCCCACCAGAGCGTGGCGGCCCAGGCGCTGGCCGGGCTGCCCCTGCTGCAGCAAAGCACCCGCCCCTATGGCTGGCGCCAGTGGTTCGAGGCCATGGGCGTGGATGCACCCCATGCGCTCGATGGCCCGCGCTACGAGCTCTTCTCCATGCTGGCCGTGGCGGCCACGCATGGCATGGGCGTGGCGCTGATCCCGCCCTTGCTCATCGAGGCCGAGCTGGCCAGCGGCGAACTGGTGGTGGCCTGCGCCCGCCCGCTGCGCGGCGAGCGCGCCTACTACCTCATCAGCCCCGCGCAGGCCCAGCCCCCGGTGCTGGCGGCGTTTGCGCAGTGGTTGCAGGGCATGGCGCGGGGCATGGTACAAGGGGATTTGCCCGCACCAGGTTAGCCCGGGTCAGCGCGAACGCTTGCGCCGCGCAGGCCATCGGTCTAATCTGTTGCCATCAGTTGCATGCGGAATTGCTAACCGGAGATCGACCATGACGAATACTTACCACGCAGCGCATTTCGACCCCACGGTGGACGAAATTGACGTACTCAAACGGCTGGAGATGGGCGAGCACATCACGCTCGATGGCGCGCTCCGCGAGCACCTGTCCGGGCGGCTGCTGGAATGGGGGTTCATCAGCAAAAACATGGACGGTGAAATGGCCATCACACCCCTGGGGCGGCAGCTGATCCGGCGCCAGGACAATTAGCGTCAAGGGGCTATCCCCGTTGTGCGAGGGGCAGGGCCGTCTTGTCCGGTGGCAACTACCCGCCTGCCTTGCTTGCCCCGGGGTTGGCGCGAACCACCGAATGGACAAGACCAACCTCTGCGAAAGCGACGTTTGCGACAATGAGGTTGCCCCTGCAAAGTGGAGTTCTTAACCCTTGTTGAAAATACCGACAAGGAGTTGAGCAATGGGCGACAAGCAGGTGCGTGCGCAGTACACGCGGGAGTTCAAGCTGGAGGCGGTTCGGTAGGTCCGCTCGGGGCAGGCGATAGCGGTGGTGGCCAAGGTGCTGGGTAGGCC
>WOZN01000308.1 GCA_011620245.1 Acidovorax sp. | reverse complement strand
TCGGGCGCAGCAGGTCGAGCATCTGGATGATGCCCTTGGGGCGCAGGTCGAAGTGTTCGCGCACGAGTTTGGCGATCTCGGTGTCAGGAAGGGCGCCCGTGCCTTCGGTGTAGATGGTGATGTTGATGGGCTCGGCCACGCCGATCGCATAAGAGACCTGGATCTGGCACTGGCGCGCCAGGCCCGCGGCGACGATGTTCTTGGCCACGTAGCGCGCGGCGTAGGCGGCTGAGCGGTCCACCTTGGTCGGGTCCTTGCCGCTGAACGCGCCGCCGCCGTGGGGGCAGGCGCCGCCGTAGGTGTCCACGATGATCTTGCGGCCCGTGAGGCCGCAGTCGCCCTGCGGGCCGCCAACGACGAAACGGCCCGTGGGATTGATCAGATAGCGCGTGTCCTGCAACCATTCCTTGGGCAGCACGGGCTTGATGATTTCCTCGATGACCGCGTCGATGAAGCTTTGCTTCATCTTGGTGGCAGTTTCGGATTGGTCAGGGTGGTGCTGGGTGGAGAGCACCACGGTGTCGATGCTGTGGGGCTTGCCGTTCACGTAGCGCATGGTCACTTGCGACTTGGCGTCGGGGCGCAGGAAGGGCAGGCGGCCGTCCTTGCGCAACTGCGCCTGGCGCTCCACCAGGCGGTGTGCGTAGTAGATGGGCGCGGGCATCAGCTCGGGCGTTTCGTCGCAGGCGTAGCCAAACATCAGGCCCTGGTCGCCGGCGCCGGTATTCAGGTGGTCGTCTGACGCATGGTCCACGCCCTGGGCGATGTCGTTGGACTGCTTGTCGTAGGCCACGAGCACGGCGCAGCCTTTGTAATCAATGCCGTAGTCGGTGTTGTCGTAGCCGATGCGCTTGATGGTGTCGCGCGCAATTTGAATGTAATCGGGCGTCTGGGCATCGGACCGGATGCTGATTTCGCCCGCCAGAATCACCAACCCGGTATTGGTCAAGGTTTCTGCTGCAACCCGTGCTCGCGGGTCCACCTTGAGGATCGCATCGAGAATCGCGTCCGATATCTGGTCGGCTACCTTGTCGGGGTGGCCTTCGGAGACGGATTCCGAGGTAAAGAGAAAGTCGTTCGCCATTTGAATAAACTCCTGTGTTTCGGCATTTGGGGCGTTGCCCTCACCCCGAAGGAGCTCTGGCGAACGCTTTAGCAGATTTTTTTAACGTCGCCCTGCAAGTTGCTCATTTAACTCAGCGACGCCGTCATTTTAATGTCATTCGTGTTTCGAGTCTTTTCCGTATTGCCACTGGGCTTGCTGCATGCCATGGGTGCTGCCATGGGCTGGGTGGCTTTTCTTGCTTCCGGCGCGTACCGGCGCCGTTTCCTCGAAAACGCCGCGCTGGCGGGTTATGGCTTCATGCAGGTGCACGCGGCCGTGGCCCATGCGGGCCGCATGGTGGCCGAGCTGCCGCGCCTGTGGCTGGGTGCGCCCTTGCCCTGCAGTATGGTGGGCCAGGCATGTGTGGAGCAGGCCTACGCCGCCGGGCGCGGCATTGTGTTCCTCACACCCCACCAGGGTTGTTTTGAGTTGTCCGCGCAGGTGGCGGCACGCCACTGGAGCGCTGAGCATGGCCCCATCACGGTGCTCTACCGCCCGGCGCGCCAACCCTGGCTGGCCAGGGTGATGGAGACTGCGCGCAACCGCCCCGGCATGCTGGCGGTGCCCACCACGCTGTCGGGCGTGCGCCAGATGATCAAGGCGCTGCGCCGTGGCGAGGCGGTGGGGCTGCTGCCCGACCAGGTGCCGCCCGATGGCCAGGGCATCTGGTCGCCCTTTTTTGGCCGCGATGCCTACACCATGACGCTGGCCGTGCGCCTGGTCCAGCAGACCGGCGCGGCCGTGGTGCTGGCGCGCTGCGAGCGTCTGCCCTGGGGCCGTGGTTTCGTCACCCACTGCGAGCCTTTGCCCGCGCCGCTGGACGAGCGGCCGGAAGCTGCCGTTTTGCAAATCAATCAGGCCATGGAATATCTCATTCGCCAGTGCCCCGAACAATACCTGTGGGGCTATGCCCGCTACAAGCGGCCGCGCGCCGAAGCCGCTGCCGGAGGCGCCGCATGACCGGGCGCCTGGGGGTGTGGTTCATGCGGGTGCTGGCGCATCTGCCCTTGCCCGCGCTGCGGGCGCTGGGCTGGTGCCTTGGCCAGTTGCTGTATCTGCTGGCCGTGCCGCGCCGCAAGGTGGCCATGCGCAATCTGGAGATCTGTTTTCCCGATGTGCCGGCCGCGCAGCGGCGCCGGTGGGCGCGCGAGACCTTTGTCATGTTCTCCCAGGCCTGGCTGGATCGCAGCTGGCTGTGGTTTGCGCCGCAGCAGGTGGTGCAGCGGCGGGTGCGGCTGCAGGGGGCGCTGGCCGAGCTGGAGGGCGACACCCCCACCGTCATCTTTGCCCCGCATTTTTATGGCATGGACGCCGGGGGCACGGCACTCACGCTGCACACCCCGCGCGCATTCACGTCCATCTTCTCCACCCACCCCGATCCGGCCGTAGATGCCTGGTTCATGGCGGGGCGCCAGCGCTTTGGCGATGTGCGCATGCTCAACCGGGCCGCTGGCGTCAAGCCCATCATTTCCAACCTGCGCAAGGGCGGGCTGCTGTACCTGCTGTCCGACATGGACTTTGGCCGCAACGACTCATTGTTCGTGCCGTTTTACGGCGTGCAGGCCGCTACCGTGCCATCGCTGCCCCGGTTTGCGCGGCTGGGGCGCGCCAAGGTGATTGCCATGGTCACCCGCCTCACGCCAACAGGTTACGTGGCCGAGATCACGCCCGCCTGGCCCGGCTACCCCAGCGACGATGTCGTGGCCGACACGGCCCTCATGAACGCCAACCTGCAGCGCTATATCGATGTGTCGCCTGGGCAGTATTACTGGGTGCACAAGCGCTTCAAGACAAGGCCAGAAGGCATGCCTACTGTGTATTCCTGAAAATTTTGCGTCAAATTGGCCTCAAGCGCTTATGTATCAAGCGCGGACAGCTATAAAATTAATAGTAAAAGCGCTGCAGAAGATCCAGGGCGATCCGCTCCGGGGTGCTCATGCACGATCCAGTGCGATGGGCCTTCCACGCGCTGCAATCGCAGCTGCGGCACCCAGCCCGGCAGGCCATCGGGCAGACCCGGCAGCAGGGCGATGGCTTGGTTTGCAATCATCCTAAAAACGGCAGTTGACCGCTTTGTATTCCTTGCCAGGTCGCATGAAATCAACGCTTGA
>WOZN01000392.1 GCA_011620245.1 Acidovorax sp. | reverse complement strand
GGTTCTCCAGCCACCCGGCCATCATGCGCATGAGGCTCAGGTCTTTTTCGATCACCGGCAGCATGCCGGGGCGCAGCACCTTGACGGCCACCTCGCGCTCGACCCCGCCCCGGTCGCGCAGGATGGCGAAATGCACCTGCGCAATCGAGGCGCTGGCCACCGGAACCCGATCAAATGAAACAAACACTTCGTCCACGGGACAGCGGAACGCGCGCTCGATGGTGGCAATGGCGATGTCGGGATCGAATGGCGGCACGCGATCCTGCAGGCGCGCCAGCTCTTCGGCCATGTCGGCGGGCAGCAGATCGCGCCGGGTCGAGAGCACCTGGCCAAATTTGACGAAGATGGGCCCCAGCCGCTCCAGCGCCTCGCGCAGGCGCTGGCCGCGCGGCGCATCCAGATTGCGGCCTACCGAAAGAATGCGCGACAGCAGGCGCAGCCAGGGTTTCTGGAAGCTGTCCAGCACCAGGCCATCGAGCCCATACCGGAACACCACCCAGACGATGGTGGCACCCCGCAAAAAACGCTTCATGCAGCGGCCCGGCCAGCAGTGCCCGACGGTGCTCCGGGTGCCGCCGGCGCGGCAGCTGCCGGTGCCGGGGTGGCTGCGGCAGACGCCATGCGCATGCCCACGAACTGGCGCAACGCCTGCGCTGCCTTGCCAACCACCTGGCCCAGCGTGTGCGCGGGCGCATCGCCAATCAGGCGGGCAACGTCTTCTTCAAGATCCCAGCGCACATGGTCGACCAGCCAGTTGATCTCGGCCGCCAGCTGCACATCGCCCTCGATGCGGATCGCCGGCTTGTCGCCCCGCAATGCAACACTCGCCAGTGCCAGGGGTGAGGTTTCGGTGACTTCCAGCTGCAAATCCGGCGCCGCGCCTGCCGGCGCCAAGTTGAACAGGCCCGCCGGCGTGACCAGCAAGGCCATCGAACAGGACCGCCACTGCACGCGCGCCACGCGACCGCGCTGGCGCACCAGGCGGTCCATGGCCTCCTTCTCCTGCATCAACACATGGTTGAGAAAAAGGACCAGGCGCTGCTGCACCTCGTGCACCAGCCACTGCGGTGGCTGCGGGCCGGCGGCCACGCGGTCAAAAAGACCATCCAGAAATGAAAAAGGGGACTGTGTTGCCATAGTCCCCGATTATTCCCTGAACCGGGAAGCCCTGCCGCTTTACTGCAGCGCCTGCACGCCCGCCACCAGCCAGCCGCTGGCACCCGTCTTGGCCTTGGTCATGTTCCAGACCTCGCGGAAGGGGCTGGGCCCGGCGGACAGCTCTTCGCGGATCATGCCCGAGAACTCCACGCTGGCCATGTAGCCGTTGTCCAGCTCTTCGATACCCAGCAGCTGCGCCTCGATCATCACCACATCGGTGTGGTTGGGCTGATCGCCCCGGTGCGATTCGCGCTCGGTCAGCTGCGTGCGAATTTCATCAAGCATGCTGTCCGTCATCATCGAGCGCAGCATGGCGATGTCGGAATGGTCCCAGGCAGCCTGGAGCGTGACGAAATTGCGCTTGGCTGCCGTGAGGAAACCCTCGACGTCAAATCCCTCGGGGATGCCCCAGTTCTGCGAGCCCGAAAGGCCCGAGCCAATCATCGTGCCTGTGCCCTGTTGCTGCCGCGAGGCATCAAACGCCATGCCGCTGCGCTCCCATGGGCGGGCCGAAGCATCGTTGCCCACATTGGCGGGGCTGTACTGGTGCGGGACCTGCGCGGCCTCCGGCGTAGCGGCACCCGCGCCCTGGAAGGCGAAAGGCGCACCGCCGGCCGTCGCAAGGCGGTTGCCGCCGCTGCGCGCGCGCATCACCATCTTGAAGATGGCGAACGCGGCCACCGCCAGCAGCGCGATCATCAGGATATTGCCAAACCCTTGGCCCAGGCCCAGCGAGCTGGCCAGCCAGGCAAGACCCAGACCGGCAGCCAGGCCGCCCAGCATGGCGCCCCAGGGCTTCCTGGCCGCTGCGGCAGGCGCTGCGGCTGCAGCAGGCTTGGCAGCCGCCGCATTGTTCGCCGTCTGCGCCGGAGCGCCCGGCGTTGCAGGCGGCGTGGCCGCGTTACGCTGGGTCACGTTGCTGGACTGCCTGCCCATCAACTTGCCACCACCCAGGCGCCGGGCATCCGCATCGGCGTGCGTAAACGCCAGCATTGCCACCAACACCACAGACCACAGTTTCATCATGATTTCTCCGTCTCCGTTAATCCACTTCGAGCAAACCGCTCAGCACTTGATTCCAACATGCAAGGCCACAATGCCGCCCGTCATGTTGTGATAGTCCACATGGCCAAAGCCATTTTTCTGCATGAGGCTTTTGAGCTCTTCCTGCCCCGGATGCATGCGAATGGACTCGGCCAGATAGCGGTAGCTGGCATCGTCGCCCGCCACCAGCTTGCCCAGCTGGGGCAGCACCTTGAACGAATACCAGTCGTACACCTTCTCCAGCGGCTTGGCCACCTTTGAAAATTCGAGCACCAGCAGCTTGCCGCCGGGCTTGAGCACCCGGCACATCTCGGCAATGGCCTGGTCCTTGTGCGTCATGTTGCGCAGGCCAAAAGCCACGCTCACCACATCAAATTGCGCATCGGGGAACGGCAGCTTTTCCGCATCGCAGACCAGCGTGGGCAGCACCACACCCGCATCGATGAGGCGGTCGCGCCCCACGCGCAGCATGGCTTCGTTGATATCGGTGTGCACCACGCGGCCCGCAGCGCCCACCTTTTTGGAGAACGCCAGCGCCAGGTCGCCCGTGCCGCCCGCAATGTCGAGCACCTGGCTGCCTTCGCGCAGGTTGGCCACCATCACGGTGTAGGCCTTCCAGGCGCGGTGCAGGCCCACCGACATGAGGTCGTTCATCACATCGTATTTGGAGGCGACCGAGTCGAACACGCCGCGCACGCGGCGCGCCTTTTCCTGCTCGTCCACCGATTGAAAACCGAAATGCGTGGTGCTCATAAGAATCATGCTAGGCGCCTGGGCGCCAGAGGTACAGCGACAACCCCGCACTGACTTGGGGCATCTGTCGCAATTTGGACGACATTATTTGAAGGAAAACAACCGCTAGCACGTGTATATATTGCGCTGAAAGCTACCTTTTCAATAGCGATTTCAATCACAGGAGTTTGCGGCGGGTTCAACCTAAAAACGGCAGTTGGATGCGCCCGACAGTGCCGTGATCGGGGTGCCAGGCAAGGCTGAGCGCTGCGGCTCCAACAGCACC
>WOZN01000216.1 GCA_011620245.1 Acidovorax sp. | reverse complement strand
GGCCAGGGGCGCTGCCTCGGCTTCGTCCAGGCCGGTGATGTCGATCAGGTAGCGCGGGTGGGGAACGATCACGTATTCGGCAAAGCCCCCGGGCCTGGCCACGCCAAGGGCGCGGCCCTTCAGGCAGAGGTTCTCGTCGCCGCGCAGGCAGGTAGGGCATTCACCGCAACCGATCCAGGGATGGATGAGGAAGCGGCCACCGAGCTTGACATCGCCTGCATCCGCGCCGGCCGACACCACCTCGCCACAGATTTCGTGGCTGAGGATGAGGGGCGGCTTGATGCCACGGTCCGCCAGGTTCAGCCGCTTGCCGCCGCCCAGGTCGTAAAAGCCCTCCCAGATGTGCAGGTCAGAGTGGCAAAGGCCTGCAGCCTTCACTCGCACGAGCACCTCGGTTCCCACGGGCTTCGGAGTCTCACGCTCGATGAGTTCGAGCGGCTTTGAATGGTGCATCACGCAGTAGCAGCGCATGGTGTGTCTCTCCTTGAGTATTTGGATTTCAAAATATTGCCCCGGCCCGGTGAAATCTGAACCGATCACCCTGGACTTGGCCTGTCCTGAGCCTGTCGAAGGGTCGAATGGCTTCGACAGGCTCTCAATGCGAGCGGTTCAGATTTCAGCGGGCCGCATCAATAGGGTGCTGTCTTGTGCTCGCAGCAACGCCCCGGGCTACCAGCCCGCGGCTTGTGTCCGGCGCGCTGCGGTTGACGGTCAATTGGCGGTGTAGCCGCCGTCAACGACCAGTTCAGCGCCATGCACGAACGAGGATTCGTCCGAGGCCAGGAACAGCACGGCCTGCGATACCTCGATCGGTTGCGCGGGGCGCTTGAGCAGCGTGGGGCCGAGCATGGCTGGGCGAGTGACCGGGTCAGCGAGCACGGCCTTGGTCATCGGGGTCTCGATCACGCCCGGATGCACCGAGTTGACGCGGATATTGAAGGGTGCCAGATCGACCGCGCAAGACTTGGTGAACAGGCGCACTGCACCTTTGGAGGCTTCATAGGCGCTGGCACCAGGGGCGCCCACCAGGCCGTATATCGACGACACATTGATAATGTTGCCGCCACCGGCCTTTTGCATCAACGGCACTGCCGCACGAGTACCGATGAACAGGCCGCGCACGTTCACGTTGAAGATGCGATCCCACTCTTCGTTGGTGGTGTCCTGGATTGGCTTGAGGATCAGAATGCCGGCGTTGTTCACCAGCACATCCAGACGGCCGGCACGTTCGGTGATCTGGGCCAGTGCTGCGTTCCATTGGGATTCTTGTGTCACATCCAACTGCAAAAAGTCGGCTTTGCCACCGTTTTTGCGGATGCTGTCCACGGTGTTTTGTCCCTCAGTCGCATTCATGTCGGCCACGAACACCCAGGCCCCTTGGGCTGCCAGCAGCTCGCTGTGCGAGCGCCCCATGCCCATGGCGCCACCGGTTACCAAAATCACTTTGTTTTCTACGCGTTTCATCTTGTCTCCTTGGTTGATTAAAAAAATGCGCAGTTACTGGAACACAAAGCCCTCGTAGCCTTTGTTTTGCACTGCCGACAGCTCTTGACGGTAAGCACCCAGGCCTGCCAGGTAGAAATACACGGAGTGGGGTTTGCCCGGAATGTTGGCGCCAAAGATCCAGGACTCGGCCTTCGGGAACAGCGTCATGTTAGCAATGTCCTGGCAGGTCTTGGTCCAGCGGGCTTCGGCCTCGGTGGTGGCTTCGACCGTTTTCAGGTTTTTGGCGTTGACTTCCTTGATCAGCGCAGCAATCCACTCGACCTGGGTCTCAATCGTGGGCGGCAGGTTGGTGAAGGGGCCGTTGGGGCCCAGCACCATGAACATGTTGGGAAAGTTGGCATTGGCCACGCCCAGGTAGCTGCTGGCGCCCGATTTCCATTGCTCTTGAATCGTGATGCCATTGCGGCCACGGATGTCGATTCTTTTATAGTTGCCATCCACGGCATCAAAGCCGGTGGCAAAAATCAGCATGTCCAGTTCGTGCTCCACGCCATCGGTGGTTTTGACGCCCTTGGGGGTGATTTCGACAATCGGGTTGGCCTTGACATCCACCAGTTCGACATTGGGCCGGTTGTAGGTGGCGTAGTAGCCGCTGTCGCACAAGGGGCGCTTGGCGTACAGGTCGTGCGGTGTGAGCTTGCGCGCCGTCTCGGGGTCTTTGACGATTTCGGCGATCTTGGCGCGGATGAAGTCTTGCGCTGCCTTGTTGGCGCGCTCATCGGTGGCGATGTCGGAGAAGGTCTCGAACATGAAGCGGAAACCGCCGCCGTTGTCCCAGGCTTTCTGGAACACGGCATTGCGCTGTTCTTCCGACACGCTCATGGCCGGGACGGTGCTTTCCTCGAAGCCAAAGGCCACCGCAGAGTTCATGACCTGTTCCCAGATCTTGTCGTAGTTTTTCTTGATTTCCGCCACGTACTCGGGCGTGACAGGGCCATTGCCCACGGGCACGGTGTACTGCGGTGAGCGCTGAAACACCGTCAGGTGCTTTACCTTGGGCGCAATCGCGGTAATGACCTGGGTGCCGGTGGAGCCGGTACCAATCACGCCCACGCGCTTGCCTTCGTATTGCACGTCAGCGGGCCAGTTGGCGGTGTGCAGCCACTGACCCTGGAAGGTCTCGAGCCCCTTGATGTTGGGGATGTTGGTGGCCGAGAGCAGGCCCAGCGCGGTCACCAGGAACTTGGCGGTGTATGCCTCGCCGGTGTCGGTTTTCACTTCCCACAGGTTGGTGGCCTCGTTGAAGTGCGCTGCCGTGACGCCGGTGTTGAGCTGGATGTCGGGGCGCAGGTTGTGGCGGTCGGCCACATGCTCCAGGTACGACAGAATTTGCGGCTGCGTCACATAGCGGGAGGTGATGTGCATTTCCTGCAGCAGCTCTTTGTCCCACGAATAGCAATAGACAAAGGTCTCGGTGTCCGACAGCGCGCCGGGATAGCGGTTCCACCACCAGGTGCCGCCCACGCCGCCGGCCTTGTCAAAGACGCGCACTTTCAGGCCCTGCTCATCGCGCAGCTTTTTCAGCATGTACATGCCGCCAAAGCCGGCACCGATGACGATGGCGTCCAGATGTTTGGGGTTTTTCATGGTTTGTTTCTCTTTCTCTTGGTTGCGGCCTCAGCCTGGCGGCGGCGTAATGGCCCGCGTTGATGCAATGAAATGAATAAAGGCCCCCTCAGGCTTTCTGCCCGGGGGGTGCCTGGCCAACCGGGGCTC
>WOZN01000064.1:1444-3223 GCA_011620245.1 Acidovorax sp. | reverse complement strand
CGGCACGCTCAGCCCTACGCTGGCAAATTCCACCATCTCCCCGCTCTCAGACGGGTACAGCACCCAATGGCCGGTATCGTCGCGGCGAAACAGGTCAACGCTCAGGCGTTCCGTGTCCACCAGCGCGTATTCGCGCAGGCTGGGCAGTTTGCGGTAGGCGGCAAATTTTGCGCCCCGGTCGAAGGCCGATGTGGCGGGTGAGAGCACTTCCACCACCAGGCTGGGCGCGGTTTTGAAGTGGCTGTGGGCGCGGTCGGATTCGGCGCAGGTGACGAAGACGTCGGGGTAAAAGAATGCGTTGTCAGCCTCCACCTGCAATTTCATGTCCGAGATGAAGACGCTGCACGGGCCGCCCCGCAGGTGGTTGCGCAGGGCCATGGCCAGGTTCAGGGCCAGGGTGACATGGGATTCGGATGCGCCGGCCATGGCAAACACTTCGCCATCGAGGTATTCGTGTTTTTCGGGCTGCTCGGCCTCCCAGGCGAGGTAAGACGGGGCATCGAACTGTGGTTTGGCGGCGGGGACGGTCATGGCAGCATCTCCAGACAATGGGTGTCGCCTATTGTCGTTGAGCAGGAGATTCAACAAATGTCAGGCAACAAAACCACGGCATAAAAACAGGGCCAGATTCCAATTGATTGGGTAGTGCACCAGCAGTAGGCCATTGAACCTAAAAACGCCTTTTCGTTGTGATCTACACACCCAGACAAGATGCCATGCGCATCATCTCAGCGCGCAAAGGTAACCAAAGAGAGGTCGCTCACTATGAAAACAAAGACAGTTCGCATCACGATTGACCCCGGCATGCCAGCATCCCGATTGCCGGGGCGCCTGGATGCCGGGCGGGTAGATGCCACCACCGAGGCAGACATTGCAGTTCAACATGCGGCTGATGAGGCCGCCGCCATGCAGGATGCAGCCCAATTCGCCCGGCGAGTGCGCAGGCGCCTGGGTTTGAGCCAGGCCGAGTTGGCCGCGCGCATCCAGGTTTCGCTCGATACCATTCGCAACTGGGAACAAGGCAAGCGCAGCCCGACCGGCGCGGCCAAAGCCTTGCTCAAGGTGCTGGACAAGGCACCGCAAGCAGCTTTGGCAGCATTGCACTGACGAACATTGGGGGGTCAGCGCCCCATCTATTCACCACCCTCCATGCCCCCCATTGCCGTCATCGATTTTGAAACCACCGGCATCTCGCCCGGCCAGGGTGCGCGCGCTACCGAGGTGGCCATCGTGCTGCTGCAGGGCGGCGTGGTGGTGGACCGGTTTCAGAGCCTGATGAAAACCGGCGCATGGATTGCGCCCTTTATCACCCAGCTTACCGGCATCACCAATGCCATGGTGAATGCCGCGCCCGATGCCGCTGGCGTGATGGCGCAGGCCGCGCGCTTTGTGGGCAACGCGCCCATGGTGGCGCACAACGCGTCGTTTGACAGCAGGTTCTGGCGGGCCGAGCTGGCACTGGCCGGGCAGCCTGCGCCGCAGCCTTTTGCGTGCACGGTGCTGCTGTCGCGCCGGCTGTATCCGCAGGCGCCCAGCCATAAGCTGGGTGTGCTGGCCAATTACCACGGCCTGCCGCGCACCGGCCAGGCGCACCGGGCGCTGGCCGATGCCGAAATGGCCGCCGCGCTGCTGGCGCGCATGCAGCATGACTTGCGCACGCAATGGCGCGTGCCCCGGCCCGACCATGCCCTGCTGATGGCGCTGCAGCGCTGCGCCAGGCCTGCGGTGGGCAAGCTGCTGGCGCAGCACGCCGCCGGGGCGTGAAGCCCGGATTATTGG
>WOZN01000064.1:0-1344 GCA_011620245.1 Acidovorax sp. | reverse complement strand
CATGACCACCGCCATCCTCAGCGCGCTTGCCGAAGAACAATCCGGCCTTGTCGCCACCATGCTGCAGCCCCAGCGCAGGGTGCATGCGGGGCGTGTTTTCTGGACGGGTTCGCTGCATGGCAAAGATGTGGTGCTGGCGCTGTCGGGCATTGGCAAGGTGGCGGCTGCCACCACGGCCACGGCTTTGATCGAGCGGTTTGGCGCGGCCCGCATCGTGTTCACGGGCGTGGCCGGGGGCGTGGGCGATGGCGTGCGGGTGGGCGATGTGGTGGTGGCGCAGGACTATGTGCAGCACGATATGGATGCCTCGCCGCTGTTTGCGCGCTGGGAGCTGCCGGGCTATGCGCGGGCGCGGCTGGCCTGCGATGTGGGCTTGTCTGCTATTCTTTTAGAAGCTGCTCGCGCTTGTGTGGCAAGCGCTCAAGGGCCATTTGATCTCAAAACTGCCAGCCCCGCCTTGCAGGTGCACCATGGCCTGATGGCCAGCGGCGACCGCTTTGTGTCGGCCGCGCACGAGTCCGACCGGCTGCGCGCCGCGCTGCGCGAGGCGGGCCACGATGTGCTGGCCGTGGAGATGGAGGGTGCCGCCGTGGCCCAGGTGTGCCTGGACTACGGCGTGCCGTTTGCGGCGGTGCGCACCATCTCCGACCGGGCCGACGATGCCGCGCATGGCGACTTTGCGCTGTTCGTGCAGACCGTGGCCAGCCGCTATGCCGACCATATGGTGCGGGCGTTTTTGCAGAGACTATGAAATTAATAGCTGCTAGCGCTTTACTGGTAAGCGCTAGCGGCCAATTCGACCATGGGTGCAACTGGCGCGCCCCAAGGCCAGCGCCACCGCGGATCCGGCTTTGCCGGGCCGCTGGAGGCGTCCCCCTGGGGGGAAGGCGCGCAGCGCCTCAGGGGGGGATTATTTCAACCAGCCGCGCTTGCGGAAATACCACATGGGGCCGAGCGCGCTGGCCAGCATGAGTGCGAGCGCATAGGGGTAGCCCAGCGACCAGTCCAGTTCGGGCATGAACTTGAAGTTCATGCCGTACACGCTGGCGATCAGCGTGGGCGGCAGCAAGGCGACGCTGGCCACCGAGAAGATCTTGATGATCTTGTTCTGGTTGATGTTGATGAAACCGACTGTGGCGTCCATCAGGAAGTTGATCTTGTCGAACAGGAAGGCCGTGTGGTTGTCCAGCGATTCGATGTCGCGCAGGATCTGGCGGGCGTCCTCGAACTGACTGGAATTGAGCATTTTGCTGCGCATCATGAAGCTCACGGCGCGGCGCGTGTCCATGACGTTGCGGCGGATGCGGCCGTTCAAGTCTTCCTGGCGGGCGATGGCGGCCAGCA
>WOZN01000011.1 GCA_011620245.1 Acidovorax sp. | reverse complement strand
AGACCGTGAACAGGTTCTTACCAGCGGGACCGCAGGCGGTCGTAAGCGTAGTCGCCCAGCTGGCGGTGGGCCGAGGGCGTCATGTAGACCGCGTCGGCAAAAACATACCTGTTGTGGTTGGCGCCGGGGAGCAAGGTGGAGGTGTTGCACAGCGCCGAGTTGATCTGGCCGGTGCCAATGCCAATGCCGTTGCCCGTATCCACCGAGGTGCACACCGGATCGGTGGAGTTTTCAAACCCGTAGGAGTCAGGGAAGTCAACGTACATGTTGACGTAATAGGCTGTGTCGATATACAGCACATTCGCGCCCAGATCGACCATGTTCACCAGCAGACTTTCGTTGAACCGGCTGCTGGCATCGCTGAGCAGGGCTGCTTCGTTGATGGCCGTGGCCCAGGGCGTCTTGCCCAGGTCGTAGGTGCCTGTCACCACCACTTGTTTGGCCCCTGCATTGACGAGGCGGCGCACCTGCGCTGCCAGTTCCTGTCCGGCCTTGCGGGCCTCGGCCACCATGTCGGCGGGGGTGAGCGTGCCGGCGCGCACGGCAGCCATGCCCGCGATCACCTCGCTGGGCCCGGCGTTGACGAACACCACATCGTTGTCACCGAAGCTGCCGCTGGCCAGAAAGCGGTCGATCTGCTCGGTGATGGTGAGGGTGGTGGCATCTCCGGCCACATCGGGCTTGGCGGAAACGCGCGCATTGCCCACGGCATAGCTCAGGCCGCCCGATGCCGCGGGCGCGATCGTCTTGCCGTAGCGCGAGGTGATCTGCTGCGTCCAGTTGCTGATGGAGCCGTCGTTGACGGTGTAGCTTGAGCCTTTTTGCCCCACGTCGCTGAAGGCATCGCCAAAGGCGATGAAGCGCTCGGGCGTGAGTTCCGATTCGATGGTGCTCGAACCACAGGCCGCGAGCAACGCTGCCGACGCACATGCGGCGACCACAATGGTGCGGCGCATCCAATTTACTGCCATGTATTTCTCCAGAAAAGTGAAGGCTAGTTTAACGACGCAAAGTCAATGCATGTAAAGCGCGAAGGACTCAAGCAGCCGCCGCGCGCTGCAGCCGGTCGCGCACGCCCTCCCATTCGGGGGTGGCGGGCGGGGTTTCGATCCAGATCAGCTTCACGGCCTGGTCGTCAAAGCTGCGCAGCACGGCAAAAAGCTGCTGCGCGGTGGCGGTGGCGTCATCGGGCATGCGGCGCATGACCAGTTTGGACGAGCGGGTGTGCAATGCGCTGCGGGCATAGACGGCGATATGGGCCGCATCGGCGCCCAGCAGGTCCAGCGCGGTCTGCAGCGCCCTGGCGTCCATCAGGCGCACCTTGGCGGTGGGGGCGTAATGGGCCTGCAGTGTGCCTGGCGCCCGTGGTGTATGCGCCGGCAGATCTTCTTTCGATAGCGGCTGTATGCCGCAGGCCGCCGCAATCTGCGCCCGTGTGATGGCCCCCGGGCGCAGCAGCACGGGCACGCCGCGCGTGCAGTCCACGATGGTGCTTTCAATGCCCACGGCGCAGGGCCCGCCGTCGAGCACCAGCAGCTCGGCGCCCAGTTCGTCCTGCACATGCTGGGCGGTGGTGGGGCTTACACGGCCAAAGCGGTTGGCGCTGGGGGCTGCAACACCCCAAACGGGCGGGCCGCCGTGGGTGGCCGCATCGCCGGGCGCGGCGCAGGCCACCAGCAGCGCGTGCGCCACGGGGTGCGCGGGGCAGCGCAGGCCCACGCTGTCCTGGCCGCCCGTGGCGGCCGTGGCCACGCCGGGCAGGCGCGGCAGGATGAGGGTGAGCGGGCCGGGCCAGAAGGCGTCCACCAGCTTTTGCGCAAAATCCGGCACCTCGCTGGCGAAATGCGCGATGCCCGAGGCATCGGCCACATGCACGATCAGCGGATGGTCGCTGGGGCGGCCCTTGGCGGCAAAGATTTGCGCCACAGCCGCATCGTTGCTGGCGTCGGCCGCCAGGCCATACACGGTTTCGGTGGGCATGCCCAGCAGTGCGCCGCTGCGCAAGGCACGCGCGGCGGCGGCGATGGATTCAGGCCGGGTGCCGTCGAGGATCATGGTCAGAAGGCCGCCATCAAAACGGAGCAATGCCCAGCAGCGCTGCGGCATTCAGGGCCGTGGCGCGGGCGGTTTCCGGCGTGGGGCCGGTGACATTGAGGTGGCCCATCTTGCGGCCGCGCTTGGCCTCGCGCTTGCCATACAGGTGCAGCTGCGCACCGGGCAGGGCCAGCACGGCGGCCCAGGGCGGTGTCTGCTCCATCTCGCCCTGGGCAAACCACAGGTCGCCCAGCAGGTTGAGCATGACGGCCGGGCTGTGCTGGCGCGGCTGCGTCAGCGGCAGGCGCGCCATGGTGCGCACCTGCAGTTCGAACTGCGATATGTCGCAGGCGTTCTGGCTGTAATGGCCGCTGTTGTGCGGGCGCGGGGCGATCTCGTTGACCACCAGGCTGCCGTCCTGCAGCACGAAGAACTCCACGCAGAGCACGCCCACATACTGCAGGTCTTCTGCTACTGATTTTGTAGCTGCTACCGCTTGTGCAGCAAGGGCTGGAGGCAGATTTCCCTTATAAACCTCGGTCACGGCCAGGATGCCGTCACGGTGCAGGTTGCGCTGCACGGGCAGGTGCACCATGGTGCCGTCCACGCCGCGCGCCACGATGACCGAGCATTCCAGCGCCAGCGGCAGCATCTTCTCCAATACACAGGGCACATTGCCGACCGATTCCCAGGCGGTGGCCAGTTCGGCGGCGGTCGTCACGCGCACCTGGCCCTTGCCGTCGTAGCCCATGCGGGCGGTCTTGAGGATGCCGGGCAAGAGATGATCCCCCACGCTCCCCGCTGCATGTGGTTCGCTGCCCGCTGAGGGGGCGCCCGCTGCCCCGGGGCGGCCCGGCGCGGCGCCCCGGGCCGCCGACACGGCGGCGAGCTGCTCGGCCGTTTCGATCACCGCATAGGGTGCGCAGGGCACGCCGCAAGCCGCGAAATGGGCCTTTTCCTGCGCCCGGTCTTGCGCCACGGCCACGGCGCTGGCGCCGGGCGACACCGGGCGCATTGCGGCCAGCGTGGCCAGGGCGGCGGCCGGCACGTTCTCGAATTCGGTGGTCACTGCATCCGACAGGCGGGCCAGTTCGGCCAGGCCCTCGGGGTCGTCATATCCCGTCTGGATATGGTGGTGGCTCACCAGCCCGGCCGGGCTGGCGGGGTCGGCGTCGAGCACGGCGGTGAAGTAGCCCA
>WOZN01000388.1 GCA_011620245.1 Acidovorax sp. | reverse complement strand
TGCCCAACCATGCGCCGCTGGTGGTGGCCGAGGCCTTTGGCACGCTGGCCGAGCTGTACCCGGGCCGCATCGACCTGGGCCTGGGCCGCGCGCCCGGCACCGACCCGGCCACCATGCGGGCGCTGCGCCGCAGCCGCGTGGAGACCGCCGACGATTTTCCGCAGGACGTGGCCGAGCTGCAGCGCCTGCTGGCACCGGCCCAGCCCGGCCAGCGCCTGATCGCCGTGCCCGGCGCGGGCACCAACGTGCCCATCTGGCTGCTGGGCTCCAGCCTGTTTTCGGCGCAGCTGGCGGCCGAACGCGGTCTGCCCTATGCCTTTGCCTCGCATTTCGCGCCACGCCTGCTGCACCAGGCGCTCGACCTGTACCGCAACCTCTACCGCCCGTCCGCGGCCTGGCCCAAACCATACGTGGTGATTGGCGTGCCGCTGATCGCCGCACCCACCGACGCCGAGGCCGAATATCTGGCCAGCAGCACCTACCAGCGCGTGCTGGACATCCTCAGGGGCGACCCCCGCTGCCTGGTGCCGCCCATCGAGAACTTTGCCTCACGCCTGCAGCCGCAGGAACGTGCGGCCATTGGCGACTTTCTGGCCGCCGCCGTGATCGGCGGGCCCGACACGGTGCGCACCGGCCTGGCCCAGCTGCACAAAACCACGGGCGCCGACGAATTCATGCTGGTCAGCGACGTGTTCGACCCGGCGCTGCGCCTGCGCTCGCTGGACATTGCGGCCCAGGCACTCACCGAGATGGCGTAACGCCCAGGCTGCTGCCGCGCTGCGCCACGGGCAGTGGCTACCATCACGGGCTGGCTCATTGCGCCTGGACGCTCCTTCGCTTCACCCACATGCCCGCTTTTTCTTTCGAAGCCCTGGATGCCCAGGGCCAGACCCGCAAGGGCCTGATGGAAGCCGACACGGCCAAGTCGGCCCGCAGCCTGCTGCGTGCCCAGGCGCTGGTGCCCTTGAGCGTGGAGCCCGTGCAGACCGGCCAATCGCTCGATGGCACAAAGGCCGGCCTCGGTCAGCGCCTTTTCACCCGGCCCGTGTTTGGCGCATCGGCCCTTTCCGTCTGGACGCGCCAGTTGGCGGGGCTGGTGGCTTCGGGCCTGCCGCTGGAGCGCGCGCTCACCGCCCTCTCCGAAGAAGCCGACGACGAGCGTCAGCGCCACCTGGTGGCCGCCCTGCGCGCCGAGGTCAATGCCGGCGCCAGCTTTGCCCGCGCACTGGCGCAGCACCCGCGCGAGTTCTCGGACATCTACTGCGCCGTGATCGGTGCGGGCGAGCACAGCGGCAACCTGGGCCTGGTGCTTGAGCGCCTGGCCGACGACCTCGAAGAGCGCCAGGCCCTGAAGGCCAAGCTGATGGGCGCGGCGCTGTACCCGGCCATCGTCACCCTGATTGCCATCGTGATCGTGCTGTTTCTGGTGAGCTACGTGGTGCCGCAGGTGGCCAGCGTGTTTGCCGGCACCAAGCGCGCCCTGCCCTTGCTCACGGTGGCCATGCTGGGCCTGAGTGCCGTGGTGCGCAGCTATGGCTGGCTGATGCTGGCTGCTGCCATTTTGATAGCTGCAGGCGCAAGATGGGCCTTGACTTTCGAGCATTTTCGCCAGAAATTCGATGCTGCCTGGCTGAACCTGCCCCTGGTGGGCAAGCTGGCGCGCGGCTACAACGCGGCGCGCTTTGCCAGCACGCTGGCCATGCTGGCCAGCGCGGGCGTGCCCATCCTCAAGGCCCTGCAGGCCGCCGCCGAAACCCTGAACAACCGCGCGCTGCGTGCCGACGCGCTCGACGCGCTGGTGCTGGTGCGCGAGGGCGCGCCGCTGGCCTCGGCGCTGGCGCAGAAAAAGCGCTTTCCCGGCCTGCTGTCGATGTTTGCGCGCCTGGGCGAGCAGACCGGCCAGCTGCCGGTGATGCTGCAGCGCGCCGCCACGCAGCTGTCCACCGAAGTGCAGCGCCGCGCCATGCAGCTGGCCACCATCCTGGAGCCGCTGCTGATCGTGGTCATGGGCCTGGTGGTGATGCTGATCGTGCTGGCGGTGCTGCTGCCCATCATCCAGCTCAACCAGTTCGTGAAGTGAAGTGAAGTGAAGTGAAGTGAAGTGCACCCCCCTGAGGCGCTGCGCGCCTTCCCCCCAGGGGGACGCCGCCCGTGCGGCGGGGCGGCCCTTGCACGGCGGCCCTGGCCTGGGCCGCGCCAGTTGCATGGGCGGCGGGCGGCGGGCGGCGCGCCGCGCGGTGGAACAACTGATATGGAGGCTCCATGGCTGTGACACTGGACGACAAGCTGGTGGTGGCGATTTCGTCGCGCGCGCTGTTCGACTTCGAGGAGGAAAACCGCCTCTTCGACCCGGACCACCCGCAAAACTATATGCGGCTGCAGCTCGAACGGCTGGATCTGCCGGCGCGGCCCGGCGTGGCGTTTTCGCTGGTCAAAAAGCTGCTGGCCTTCAACGAGCCTGCGCAGCAGCGCGTGGAGGTGGTGGTGCTGTCGCGCAACGACCCGGTCAGCGGCATGCGCGTATTCCGCTCGGCCAAGGCCCATGGGCTGGCCTCAGTGCAGCGCGGGGTTTTCACGCAGGGGGCGGCGCCGTTTCGCTACCTGCGGCCCCTGGGTGCGCACCTGTTTCTCTCGGCCAACGCGGCCGACGTGAACGAGGCCCTGGCCATGGGCTTTCCGGCGGCGCAGGTGGCCACGCAATCGGCCCAGGCCAGCGCTGCCCACCCGCACGAAGTGCGCATTGCCTTCGACGGCGACGCCGTGCTGTTTTCGGACGAGGCCGAGCGCGTGTTCCAGGCGGCCGGGCTCGATGCCTTCCAGGCCCACGAGGCGGAGAAGGCCTTGCTGCCCCTGCCCCCCGGGCCCTTCAAACCTTTTTTGTCGGCCTTGCACCGCCTGCAGCAAAGCGGCGCCCCATCCATGCGCATCCGCACGGCCCTGGTCACGGCACGCGGCGCGCCCGCGCACGAGCGGGCCATCCAGACGCTGATGAGCTGGAAGATCGCGGTCGATGAAGCCATGTTTCTGGGCGGCATGCCCAAGGGCGAGTTCCTGCGCGAGTTCGAACCCGATTTCTTCTTTGACGACCAGACCGGCCACGTCACATCGGCGGCCCGCCATGTGCCCGCAGGCCATGTGCGCAGCGGCATCGCCAACCAGGGCCCCCTGCCGGCCGGATGAGGCGTGCCGGCGCATGAACCTAAAAACGGCAGTTGACCGCTTTGTATCCCTTG
>WOZN01000298.1 GCA_011620245.1 Acidovorax sp. | reverse complement strand
GGCTTTACTGGACCAGCGGCGTGCCGGCGGCATCCAGCGCCACGCCCTCCACCACCGCCGCGCCTGCCAGCAGTTGCAGGTATTGGCGCAGGGCGTTCACCCAGGCGCGCTGGCGCAGGGTGAGGGCGATGGCCTGGCGCACTTGCTCGAACGAGGGTTGTTGCCCCTGCTCGCGCGCCACCACCTCCACCACATGCAGGCCAAAGCGGCTGTGCACCAGCCGCGCCAGCACGCCGATCTCGGCGCTGCCAAACACCTCGCGGGCGAACTCGGGGGCGCAGTCGGCGCGGGTCAGCCAGCCCAGCTCGCCGCCTTGCTGGCCGCTGGGGCAGTTGGACCATTGCGCAGCGGCCTGGGCAAAGCGCGCGCCGCCGTCATCGGCGCAGCGCAGCTCGATCAGCAGGGCCTCGGCGCGCAGGCGCAGCTGCTTCACATCCACGCCGGGCGTTACGGCGAACAGCACGTGGCGCAGCTGCGCGCGCTCGCCCCGGGCGTGCGCGGCGGGGTGGGCTTCGTGGTAGCGGCGGCAGGCGTCTTGCGAGGGCTCGGGGATGGGCAGCTCGCGCTCCAGCAACTGCTCGATCGCGTTCGAGGCCCCGGCGCTGATGGCGCCGTCGATGCCTGGCGCATCGTCCTGCGCCAGCAGGCCCTTTTGCTGCGCCTGCTGGCGCAGCAGTTCGGTGCAGGCGCGCTGGCGCAGGGATTCCTGGTCGAGCAGCTCGCCCGGTGCGTGCAGGGGGATGCCGTTCACGCGGGCGGCGGCAATCTGGGCGGTGGCAGTCATGGTGTTCTCCTTTTTTTATAGCTGCTTGCGCTTGCCATGCCTGGATTTCAGATAGTTTTTATATTGAAATCCTTACACATCAAGCGCTGGCAGCTATCAGTTTTGATGTTCCGGGCGGTCATGGCCCGCAGGCAGGTTCAGGCGGCGCGCACGCACCACCTGGTAGGGGCGCAGCACGTAGGCCAGCGTGCCGAAGCCGCTCCACACATGCACCAGGCGGGTGAACGGGAACACCAGGAAGATGCTCATGCCCAGGAACATGTGGGCCTTGAAGACCCAGCCCGCGCCCGCCAGCAGCTCCACCGCGCCGGTGCGGAAGGTGACGATGCGCTGCGCCCATTCGGCCAGCAGCACCATCATCGAGCCGTCCAGGTGCTGGGCCGACAGGGGGATGGTGGACAGCCCCAGCACGAGCTGCAGCCACAGCAGGACCAGGATCAGGATGTCGCTGGTCTTGCTGGTGGCGCGGATGCGCGCGTCCGACAGGCGGCGGTGCAGCAGCAGCGTGACGCCGATGAACGCCAGCACACCGGCAATGCCGCCGGTGATCATGGCCATCAGCTGCTTGTTGCCCGCGCTGATGAAGGGCTCGTACAAAAAGTGCGGCGTGAGCATGCCCACCGAGTGGCCGAAGAACAGGAACAGCACGCCCACGTGGAACAGGTTGCTGCCCCAGCGCAGGCTGCCGGTGCGCAGCAGCTGCGAAGAATCGCTCTTCCAGGTGTACTGGTCGCGGTCAAACCGTACCCAGCTGCCGATGAAGAACACGGCCAGGCAGATGTAGGGGTAGATGCCGAACAGCAGGGTGTCGAGCCAGGCGGTCATATGGATGCTCCTTGCGGTGCCCGCTCAGCGCGGGGATTGCGAACGAATTGCAGGGGCTGTGGCTGGCCGGGTTTGGCCTGGCCCTGGGTGCTGCAGCCGCCAAAAGCCTCGGGCTCGGCCCAGACCTCGTCCATGGGCGGCTCGGGCGTGAGGGCCACCCGCTGCACGCGCTGGCCCGACACTTCGAGCACGGCGGCAACGACACTGGCGTAGGGGCTGCTCCTGGCCACCAGCGCGCTGAACAGCGCGTTCAGGATATGGGCCATTTCGCCCAGAAATTCCCTGGCCACTTCCGGCGGCTGGGTGGAGGCGAACTCCAGCACCACCGGCAGATAGTCGGGCAGCTCTTCGGCGTCGAATTGCAGGCCCGCTTTTTCGTAGGTCTGCAGCAGGTCGATGAGCGCCGGGCCGCGGTCGCGCGAGTCGCCATGCACATGCTCGAACAGGTGCAGCGAGGTCTGTCGCCCGCGGTCGAAGTTGTCCACGTAGCGGGCTTCGGCTTCCAGCGGGTCGAGCGCCGCCAGGTGCTGGCACACGGCTTCGATCTCTGCCATGCGCTCAGCCCTGAGGGCCTGCTCCACCTGCAGCGCGTCGATGAGCTGCGGCATCACGCTGCGCAGTTGCGCATCGGGATAGCGCAGCAGGCAGCCCAGGGCGCGCAGGGTCAGGCGCACGGAGGTGGGGTTCTTCTTGAACATGGTGATTCCTTCCGTTGCACTCAAACAGTTGCCTTGATGGGGATCGTGCGGGGCTTCTTGCCGCCGAACATGCTGACCTCGGTGGCGCCGTCGGAGCAGCCGTTGCCGAACGAGAAGCCGCAGCCGCCCCGGATGTCAAAGGCGTTCTCGGCGTACTCGCGGTGCGCCGACGGGATGACGAAGCGGTCCTCGTAGTTGGCAATCGCCATCACGTGGTACATCTCCTCGACCTCGGCCATGGACAGGCCGGCCTGCTTGAGCACCGCCAGGTTCTGGCGCTGCTCCACATGCTTGTCGCGCTGGTAGGTGCGCATGGCCAGCATGCGCTCGAGCGCGCGCACCACGGGGCCGGTGTCGCCCGCCGTGAGCAGGTTGGCCAGGTACTGCACGGGAATGCGCAGCTGCGACACGTCGGGGATTTCGCCGTTCACGCCCACGTGGCCCGCATTGGCCGCCGCCGTGATGGGCGAGAGCGGCGGCACATACCAGACCATGGGCAGCGTGCGGTACTCGGGGTGCAGCGGCAGGGCCACCTTCCACTGCACGGCCATCTTGTAGACGGGGCTGTTGCGGGCGGCCTCCATCCAGCTGTCGGGGATGCCGTCGATGCGCGCCTGCCGGATCACGTCCGGGTCGTTCGGGTCCAGGAAGATGTCGAGCTGCGCCTGGTACAGGTCGCGGTCGCGCTCGACGCTGGCGGCTTCCTGGATGCGGTCGGCGTCGTACAGCAGCACGCCCAGGTAACGGATGCGGCCTACGCAGGTCTCGGAGCATACGGTGGGCTGGCCGGCCTCGATGCGCGGGTAGCAGAAGATGCATTTCTCGGCCTTGCCCGACTGCCAGTTGTAATAGATCTTCTTGTAGGGGCAGCCCGAGACGCACATGCGCCAGCCGCGGCACTTGTCCTGGTCGATCAGCACGATGCCGTCT
>WOZN01000315.1 GCA_011620245.1 Acidovorax sp. | reverse complement strand
GACAAAATCCTAACAGCGACTTCTTGCTACCGAAGCGGCCGCACCGTCAATGTGTTGCCCACCCGCTTACGTTGGAGCCGCAGCGCTCAGCCTTGCCTGGTACCCCGATCACGGCACCGGCGGGCGCATCCAACTGCCGTTTTTAGGATCATCCCGAAGGTGCCATGGCGCATTGAGGCAGGGGTGGCGGCCGCGCAACAACGTCCCCGGGTAAGCATTCAGAGTTTGACCTGAGGCAAGGTTGACCGCTTTCTTCAAAGGCTTAATTGCGTCACGGGGGTCGTCCCCGTTTAATCGCATTGAGTTCTGTATGAAAAAAAATCTGTTGGCTGTTGCCGTTCTGTGCGCATTGACTTCTGGTGCTTCCTTCGCGCAGGAAGCTGAAGGACCTTGGCTGGTGCGCGTGCGCGCCCTTCATCTGGACAGTGCCAACAAGGACAGCACAGGGCTGGACCTGTCGATCAACAACAAGACGATTCCTGAAGTTGACATCACGTATTTCTTCAACAAGAACATGGCTGCCGAGCTGATCCTCACGGTGCCGCAAAAGCACGACCTGCGCGCTGGCGACACCAACATTGGCAGCCTCAAGCACCTGCCACCCTCGCTGCTGCTGCAATACCACTTTGACGCCCCCGGCTTCAAGCCCTACGTGGGCGCCGGTGTCAACTACACGCGCTTTTCCAGCGTGCACTTTGACCCCGCAGTGGCCGCCGCGCTGGACCCCAGCATTGACAAGAGCAGCTGGGGCGGTGCCCTGCAGGTCGGCGTGGACATTCCGCTGTCCAAGAACCTGTATCTGAACTTCGACGTCAAGAAGCTCTACATCAAGACCGACGTGTCCTCTTACGGTGTCAATCAGGGCTCCTTCAAGGTGAACCCCGTGCTGGCGGGCGTGGGCCTGGGCTGGCGTTTCTGATGCCAGGGCGCTGCGCGAGCGGCGCCTTGCAAAAAATGACTCTAAGGTGGAAAGAGCTGGCACTGGCGCCGGCCTTTTTTTGGGCGATTTCCGCTGGGCGAAAGCGGTGTAATTCCGTCTCGCGTTGCAGGCCTGCGCTGCCCATCGTTGCAGGCTGTCACCCCAAATGGACGCAGTGGGGGTAACCTGTGGCATTGTTACCACCCTGATGCCCGACGCCCACCGCCATGCCCCCTATCTGCCATAGTGACATCACCGACGGCCTGAGCCAGCGCCCCGCGCGCATTTCGCCCAAATATTTTTACGACCAACGCGGCTCGCAACTGTTTGACGCCATCACCCGTCTGCCCGAGTATTACCCGACACGCACCGAGAACGCCTTGATGCAGGCGCATGCTGCCGACATGGCCCATCAGCTGGGCACGGTGCGCACGCTGATCGAGCTGGGCGCCGGCAGCTGTGACAAGGCCCGCGCGCTGTGCCGCCGGCTGCGCCCCGGCTGTTTTGTGGGGGTGGATATTTCGGTCGATTATTTGCAGGAGGCCGTGCTGCGCCTGCGCGCGGACATCCCGGGGCTTGACGCGCGCGCGGTAGGCGCCGACATGACCCAGGGCGTTGTGCTGCCCTCCGACATTCCCCGGGCCGGGCGCCTGGTGTTTTATCCGGGCTCGTCCATCGGCAACTTTGACCCGCCCCATGCGCTCGACCTGTTGCGGCATATGCGCGCCTTGATTGACAGCGACGGTGGCCTGCTCATCGGCATCGATCTGCCCAAGGATGTGGCGGTGCTGGAGGCCGCCTATGACGACGCCGCAGGGGTGACGGCCGCCTTCAACCGCAATGTACTCACGCACCTGAACCGCCTGATTGGCAGTGACTTTGTGGAAGACCAATGGGGCCACCATGCCTTCTTCAACCAGGAAGCATCGCGCATCGAGATGCACCTGGAGGCCCTGGCGCCGATCTGCGTGCGCTGGCCGGGCGGCGAGCGCTGCTTTGCGGCGGGCGAGCGCATCCACACCGAAAACAGCTACAAATACCCCCTTGCGGTGTTCACCGCCATGCTGGCCCAGGCTGGTTTCTCCCGTGCACAGGCATGGACGGACGAGCAGGGCTGGTTTGCCGTGGTGCATGCCCGCCCCTGAACCCTCTGCTCGAGCGCTGTCTGGCCATGAATCCCCTGATGTCCCGCTACATCGAAGTCCGCCGCCACACCACCAGCCTGGCAGCGCCCCTGTCGCCCGAAGACTGCACCGCCCAGTCCATGCCCGACGCCAGCCCGGCCAAATGGCATCTGGCCCACACCACCTGGTTTTTTGAAACCTTTGTGCTGGAGGCGCACGAGAGCGGTTTTGCGCCGTTTCATCCGGCGTTCCGGGTCTTGTTCAATTCCTATTACAACGGTGTGGGCGCCCGCCACCCGCGGCCGCAGCGCGGCCTGCTCACGCGCCCCGCGCTGGCCGAGGTGCTGGCGTATCGGGCCGATGTGGATGCGCGCATGCTGCGCCTGTTGGCCACCGTGGCGCATGACGCGGCGCTGTGCGCATTGGTGGAACTGGGCCTGCAGCACGAGCAGCAGCACCAGGAACTGCTGCTGACCGACATCAAGCACCTGCTGTCGTGCAATCCGATGCATCCTGCCTACCACCTGGAGCAGCCCCTGGCGGCAGATCGCGCAGCCGCACAATCATTGGTCTGGCATGTGTTTGCCGGCGGGCTCTGCGAGATCGGCCATGCAGGCGGTGGTTTTGCTTTTGACAACGAGAGTCCCCGCCACCGGGTGTACCTGCAGCCCTATGCGCTGGCATCACGCCTGGTCATCAATGCCGAGTTTGCTGCCTTTGTGGACGATGGTGGCTACCGCAATCCTGCCCACTGGCTGGCCGAAGGCTGGGACTGGCGCGCTGCCCAGGGGCTGGAGCAGCCCCTGTACTGGCAGCGTGTCGATGCCGTCTGGCACGAGTTCACCCTGGCGGGGCTGCGCCCGTTGCGGGGCGGGCAGCCCGTAGTTCACCTGTCGTATTTCGAGGCCGACGCTTATGCGCGCTGGGCGGGTGCGCGCCTGCCCACCGAGGCCGAGTGGGAGTATGCAGCGGCCCCCTCGTTCTCAGACACCGCAGGCGACGAGGCCCGAAACGACATGCTGCACCCCCACGCAGCCCGGGGCGCAGGCTTGGAACAGCTGGCGGGCGAGGTATGGCAATGGACCCAGTCGAGCTACGCGCCATATCCCGGCTTTCGGGCGGCAGAGGGCGCGGTGGGCGAATACAACGGCAAGTTCATGGTGAACCAGTATGTGCTGCGGGGCAGTTCGTGCGCCACGCC
>WOZN01000375.1 GCA_011620245.1 Acidovorax sp. | reverse complement strand
CCGAAACCCGCACCCTGCACGGCCTGGCCGAATACGGGCTGATGCATGTGAAGCTGTATGAAGACATCGCGCGCTATGGCCATATCGCCACCACCTACGACTACCCGGTGCTGGTGAATGGCCGCTATGTGATGTCGCCCTCGCCGATCCCGAAGTTTGACAACCCCAAGATGCACATGAACCCGGCGCTGCAGCTGTTTGGCGCCGGCCGCGAAAAGCGCATCTATGCCGTGCCGCCCTACACCCCGGTGGAAAGCCTGGGCTTTGAGGACCACCCCTTCGAGGTGCAGCGCTGGGACGCGGCCTGCGCGTTGTGCGGTGCCACCGACAGCTTTCTCGACGAAGTCATCACCGACGACCAGGGCACCCGCATGCATATGTGCTCGGACTCGGACTATTGCCAGGAGCGCCAGTCCGCGCAGCAGGAAGCAGCATCCATGGCCACGGGCGCGCAGGAGGCGCCATGAGCATCATCCTCCGCAAGGCCACCGAGGCCGACCTGGAAGATGTGCTGGCGCTGTACGAGGGCATCGAGGACAGCCCGCAGCAGGTGCTCTCCATCGAAGACGCCCGCGCCATGCTGGCCCAGTTTGCCCGCTACCCCCACTACCACCTGTGGGTGGCCTGCGATGCGGCGCAGGGCGGTGCGGTGGTGGGCAGCTATGCGCTGCTGGTCATGCACAACCTGGCGCACCGGGGCGCGCCATCGGCCATTGCCGAAGACGTGGTGGTGGCCCCGGGGCGGCAAGGCCAGGGCATTGGCCGCCACATGATGGCCCATGCCGTGCAGCAGGCGCGCGAAGCCGGTTGCTACAAGCTCGCCCTCTCGTCGAATGCCAGGCGCACCGCGGCACATGCCTTTTATGAATCCCTGGGCTTTGCGCAGCACGGCCTCAGCTTTGTCATCGAGACCTGAGGAGATCCGAGAGATGGACACCCCTGATTCCCAATCTCCATTGCTGAGCGTGCGCGGCATCTGCAAGCGCTACGGCGAGCGCGTGGCGTTGCAGGACGCCTCCTTTGACCTGTGGCCGGGCGAGGTGCTGGCCGTGGTGGGCGAATCCGGCTCGGGCAAGTCCACCCTGCTCAACGCCGTGGCCGCGCGCAGTGCACCCGACGCGGGCAGCGTGCAGTTCCGCGACCGCGATGGCGTGCTGCAGGACGTGTTCGGCATGACCGAGGCCCAGCAGCGCCTCTTGGCCCGCACCGACTGGGGCTTCGTGCACCAGAGCGCGGCGGACGGCCTGCGCATGGATGTCTCGGCCGGCGCCAATGTGGGCGAGCGCCTGATGGGCCTGGGCCAGCGCCACTATGGCCGCCTGCGCGCCACGGCTGCCGAGTGGCTGCAGCGCGTGGAGATCGACCCGGCCCGCATCGACGACGCGCCCCGCACCTTCTCGGGCGGCATGCGCCAGCGCCTGCAGATCGCCCGCAACCTGGTGACCCAGCCGCGCCTGGTGTTCATGGACGAGCCCACCTCGGGCCTGGATGTGTCGGTGCAGGCGCGCCTGCTGGACATGCTGCGCCAGCTCACGCGGCAGATGCAGCTGGCCGCCATCGTCGTCACGCACGACCTGGCGGTGGCCCGCCTGCTGGCGCACCGCATGGTGGTGATGCAGCGCGGCCGCGTGGTCGAGTCCGGCCTCACCGACCAGGTGCTGGACGACCCGCAGCACCCCTACACCCAGCTTTTGGTTTCTTCGGTACTGCAACCATGAACAACACCCCCATTCTCCAGATGAAAGGGGTGGCCAAGCGCTTCACCCTGCACCACCAGAACGGCATCGAACTGCCGGTGCTGAGCGACGTGGACCTTGCCCTGTGCCCCGGCGAATGCGTGGTGCTCGACGGCCCCTCGGGCATGGGCAAGAGCACGCTGCTCAAGATGATCTACGCCAACTACCGCGCCACCGAAGGCAGCATTACCGTGCGCTCTGCCAGTGGCGCAATGGTGGACGTGACCCAGGCCACGCCCCGCGCGCTGGTGCAGCTGCGCCGCGACACCATTGGCTACGTCAGCCAGTTTTTGCGCGTCATTCCCCGCGTGCCGGCACTGGACGTGGTGGCAGAGCCGCTGGCCGAAGATGCCGGAGGCAACGCCGCCGCGCTGGAGGCGGCGCGCGAGCAGGCGCGCCAGTGGCTGCTGCGCCTGCGCATCCCCGAGCGCCTGTGGCACCTGCCGCCGGCCACGTTCTCGGGTGGCGAGCAGCAGCGCATCAACATCGCGCGCAACATGATCAAGCCCAAGCCGCTGCTGCTGCTCGACGAACCCACGGCATCGCTGGATGCCGCGAACACCGAAACCGTGATTGCGCTGATCCGCGAGGCGGTGGAGCGCGGTGCCGCGCTGGTCGGCATCTTTCACGACGCCCATGTGGGTGCCGCCGTGGCCACGCGCCGCGTGAATGTGGGCGATTTCCGGGGGACGGCCGCATGACCGCCACCGTTTTCAAGAATGCCCGCCTGGTGCTGCCGGGCGAGGTGGTGCAGGGTTCTTTGCGCGCGGACGGCGGACGCATTGCATCCGTGGATGCCGGCGCGACCTCGGCACTGCAGGGCATCGACCTGGGTGGCGACTACCTGTTGCCCGGCCTGGTGGAGGTGCACACCGACAATTTCGAGCGCCACCTGATGCCCCGCCCCAAGGTGCATTGGGCCGAGATGCCCGCACTGCTCGCGCACGACGCCGAGATTGCCGCCGCCGGCATCACCACCGTGCTCGACGCCCTGGGCGTGGGCGAGGCCGACGTGGACAGCCTGCGCGGCAGCGCTTGGGACCGCGTGCTCGACACCATGGCCACCGGCACCGAGCGCCAGCTGCTGCGGGCCGACCACCACCTGCACGTGCGCTGCGAGCTGCCCGCGCCCAACACCATCGAGCTGTTCGAGCCGTTCCACGGGCACCCCCGCCTGTCGCTGATTTCCTTGATGGACCACACGCCGGGCCAGCGCCAGTGGGAGAACATCGCCCAGGCGCGCACCTACTACACCGGCAAGAAGGGCTGGAGCGCCGAGAAGTTCGAGCGCCAGGTAGAGCATGCCGCCACGCTGCAGGCGCAATACGCCGAGCCGCACCGTGCGTACTTTGTGGATTACTGCCGCACGCACGGCATATCGCTGGCCAGCCATGACGACACCACGGTGGCGCATGTGGCGCAGGCGCATGCCGAGGGGGCTGCGATGTCGGAGTTCCCGACCACGCTGGCGGCGGCCCGCGCCGCCCATGAGCGTGGCCTGCTCACCGTGATGGGCGGGCCCAA
>WOZN01000242.1 GCA_011620245.1 Acidovorax sp. | reverse complement strand
ACGGCAAGTTCATGGTGAACCAGTATGTGCTGCGGGGCAGTTCGTGCGCCACGCCGGCAGGCCATGCGCGCGCCAGTTACCGCAATTTTTTCCCCGCCACGGCGCGCTGGCAGTTTTCGGGGGTGCGGCTGGCGAGAGACCTGGGCTGAGGCACATTCGTGCAACAGGCGCCGACGGCCTGCACTGCGGGCATCGTTCACTGGGCTCCGGTGTCTGCCGCGGGCTTGCGGGTTCTGCGTGGCCGTGCCGGGGCTTTTTTGGGTTGCTCCAGATCTTTTTCAGCGGGAGCCTCCGGCAATGCGCTGGCGGCGCTGGGAGGCGCTTGCGGCACAGTCAGCGCTTCGGGGGCTGTGGGTGGTGCGATCCCTTCGACCGGTGGCGACACCGCCTTGCGGCTGCGGCCACGGCTGCGCGCAGCCGCAGGTTGTGGCTCGGCAGGGGGCGCGGGTTCTGCCATCTCGGCAGGCGGCTCGGCAGGCGGCTCGGCAGCAGGTGGTTGCTGGCGGAAATAGCTGCCCATCGGCCTTTCCTGCGGCGCATCGACCGGTTCGTGAAAGGCATGCCGGATGCCATTGCCGCGATGGGGTTCGTTGGCAACTACGTCGTCGTTCGGGTAATTTTCAGCGTTGGTCTGGAAGGTTGGCGGCAGTTCGCGCTGCACGGATTCGGGTGCGTACCGTGCCCGGCCACCGCGTCCCCGCTGGCGCGGCCCGTGGCCCTCCACGCCGGGCTCTTTCATGGACTGGGGCGCGTCCTGCCGCAAGTAGCTGGTGGCGGGCCGGTCTGCCGCCGCGTTGGGCCGCCCAGGGGCAGCGCCGCCGCCGCCGTTGCCATGGCTGCGAAACACGTAGGCGCCCGATTTTTCGTCCCGGCCAAACTCCAGCAGGCCGCGCTCCTGGGCTTCTTCCAGCAGGTTGCCAAAGGTCCGGAAGCCGTAATAGGTTTCGCTGAAATCGGGCTTGCGGCGCTTGATGGCCTCCTTGAGCACCGAAGCCCAGATCTTGCCGCTGTCGCCGCGCTCGGAGACCAGCGCATCGAAGGTTTCCACGGCCAGTTCGATGCCCTGGGTGCGGCGCGACTCCTGCGCCTCTTTGCGGTTGCGCTCTTCCTCGGGCGAGCGCCGGGCCTGGGGTGCCGCATCGGCTGGCTGGCGCCGGGCCTGCGCGCGCTGGCTTTCCCGCACCAGGTCGTCGTAAAAAATGAACTCGTCGCAATTGGCAATCAGCAGATCCGAGGTGGACTGCTTGACGCCTACGCCGATCACCTGCTTGGCGTTCTCGCGCAGCTTGGAAACCAGCGGAGAAAAGTCCGAGTCGCCGCTGATGATCACGAAGGTGTTGACATGCGACTTGGTATAGCAAAGGTCCAGCGCGTCCACCACGAGGCGGATGTCGGCCGAGTTCTTGCCCGACTGGCGGACATGGGGAATTTCGATCATCTCAAAATTGGCTTCATGCATTGTGGCCTTGAAACCCTTGTAGCGATCCCAGTCGCAATAGGCCTTCTTGACCACGATGGAGCCCTTGAGCAGCAGGCGTTCAAGGACCGGCTTGATATCGAACTTTTCGTATTTGGCATCGCGCACTCCGAGTGCGACATTCTCGAAGTCGCAAAAAAGTGCCATGCTGATGTTGTCGTTAGGAGAGGCCATGGTGTTTCCATTTACTAGGACTTACGCAAATAAGGATGCCACAACGGTAGGTGCCTTCCTGACAGGCGGCTTGCCTGGGCCTGTTTTGCGTAAGTCATGTTCACTTTGCTGGCCGGATCATCACACGGAAACCGTGGCGATGGGGCCGCGCCCGAGATCGTGAACATGTTCTGAGGTGCCGGGCAGGCTTGCCGGCCCGTGCCAGCCGTTGATGGGCGAGGGCATACTCCCCATCCATTGCTGCTTCAACGAATTTCGACATGCCCGATACCCCATCCACCACACCAACACCTCTTGCACCTTCCCGCCGCGGGGTCAACGCCTGGTGGCGCGCACTGGCCATTTTTCTGATGGTGGTTTTGCTCATCGCCTGGGCGGCCAGCGCGAGCATGGTAGAGCAGCTGAAGGCCCAGATAGCGCACCTGCAGGCCAAGGTGAGCGTGGTGGCCCAGGTGCAATACCTGTCGGTGCTGCTGGACGACAGGCATATGCCAGCCCTGCTGGTGACTGCCGACACGCAAGGCAGCGTGTTGCAATTGCAGCGCCTGAATGACGTGCGTGAAGGGCGCGAGGACAGCATGCAACTGTGGGCCCTGGATGGTGACAAGCCCCCGCGCTCCTTGGGTGTGATCACCAGCGCCTACGAGACAGTGCAACTGCCTGTCCCATCGGCCGAGTTGGCTGGCGTCCACGAACTGGCCATCAGTGTGGAAGACAAGGGTGGCGCCGCTGAAGGGCGCGGGCCGCGGCTTCCTTACCTGTTCAGGGGCTGGCTGGTCAAAAAGGCGCTTTGAGATCGTGAACATGTTCTGAGAAACTGTTCACGTTCTGAGAGCCGGCCCAGAGCAGGCAAGGGCAACCATGGGCTTGCCCTGTTTGCGCTATCCCCTCAAATGTCTTCGAGCAGCGGGTAGGGCAAAGGTGCCAGGGTGATGGGCACGCCGTCGGTCGCGCCCACTTGCAGGGCATCCTGCGTGGCGGCAATCTGCAGCGACACGATGGCATCCACGCCGCCACCGGGTGCGGGCGCCACCTGCACCACGGTGCCACAAGGCTGCTCCAGGTCGCTGGCCGCAAAGACTTCGGCACCTGCCGCCACATCGGCAGCGGCGTGCGCAATGAAGGCCCGGCGCTTGAGCGTGCCCCGGAACTGGCTGCGCGCCACCACCTCCTGCCCGGGGTAGCAGCCCTTCTTGAAGTTCACGCCGCCCACCGATTCGTAATTGAGCATCTGCGGCACAAAGGCTTCCACCACGGGAGAGGTCAGCGTGGCCACGCCGCTGCGCACCTCGCTCCACAGCCACAGCGCCGGGTCGAGCGCCGGGCCGGCGGGTGGTGCTTCCGACACGGGTGCCACCCACAGCGCGCGGGGTTGGCCGTCAGCGGGATACAGGTGTACCATGGTTGCAGAGCCAAAATCGGCCTTTGACCAGGCGGGCTGTGCGCTACCAGCTACAGAAAGAATAGCATCCCCGGCCATTCCGTACAGCGCGCATTCCGCAGTGGCGTCGGTCAATTTGGCCTTGGCGCGCAGCACGAACATCGATAGGCGCTTGAGCGTAGGGGCCAGCAGGTCGCGGCTGCAGACCAGCAGCACCTCGGTGGCGCTGCGTTTGAAGCCGATGAAGCTGGCCAGCATGCGGCCCTTGGCCGACAAAAAGGCTGCCAGGCGGGCCTGGTCCATGCCGAGCAGGACGAAGTCCTGGGTGAGCTGGCCGTGCAGAAACTGGGCAGCGTCTTCGCCTTCCACGCGAATCACGCCGAGATGGGACAAGGGGGCAATGCCATTCAATGGGTATGTCATCGCTCAATTATGATGCGTTGCTTCATACATGCAGGCGGCAGGGTTGTGCGACGTTTACTGGCTTTGATCGTGTTGGTTGGGAGCGCACTGGGCGGCGCCGCATACTGGTGGCTGCACCAGCCGCTGGAGCTGGGCACGCAGCCGCTGGAGCTTGCCATTGAGCCCGGCACCACGCCGCGCGGCATAGCCCGCGATGCAGTAGCTGCAGGGGTCAGGACCGACGCCCGGCTGCTCTATGCCTGGTTCCGCTTTTCGGGGCAGGACCGTGCCATCAAGGCGGGCAATTACGAAATTCCACCCGGCACCACACCCATCGGCCTGCTGCAAAAGCTGGCGCGGGGTGAGGAGGCGCTGCGTGCCTTCACGCTGGTGGAAGGCTGGAACTGGCGCCAGGTGCGGCAGGCGCTGGCCAGGGAGGAGCAGCTCCAGCACGACGCCGCGACGCTGACCGACGAAGCGCTGATGGCCCGGCTGGGCCGTCCAGGTGTGCATCCCGAGGGGCGGTTTTTTCCGGACACCTATACCTATGCCAAGGGTTCGAGCGACATCGCCTTGCTGCGCCGGGCCCTGCACGCCATGGACCGCCACCTCGAGGCTGCCTGGGCGCAGCGGGCTGCAGACACGCCGCTGAAGTCGGCAGACGAAGCGCTGATCCTGGCCAGCATCGTCGAGAAGGAAACCGGCAAGGCCAGCGACCGGGGCCGGATCGCGAGTGTTTTCACGAATCGCCTGCGCGCAGGCATGCTGCTGCAGACCGACCCCACGGTGATCTACGGCCTGGGCGAGAAGTTCGACGGCAACCTGCGCCGCCGCGATCTGCAGACCGACCAGCCCTGGAACACCTACACCCGCGCGGGCCTGCCGCCCACGCCGATTGCCATGCCCGGCAAGGCCTCGCTACTGGCCGCCGTGCAGCCTGATCCCACAGGCGCGCTGTATTTTGTGGCCAAGGGCGATGGCACCAGCCATTTCAGTGCCTCGCTGCAAGAGCACAACCGCGCCGTCAACCGCTACCAGCGCGGGCAGCAGTAGATTCTTCAACCAAGGCTCCCATGTCACGACCCGGTCTGTTCATCACCTTTGAAGGCATCGACGGCGCTGGCAAGTCCTCGCACATCGAGGGCCTGGCGGCGGCTTTCCGCGCCCAAGGGCGCACGGTCACCGTCAGCCGCGAGCCGGGCGGCACCCCGCTGGCCGAAAAGCTGCGCGAGATGGTGCTGAACGATCCCATGGACGCACTCACCGAATCCCTGCTGATCTTTGCCGCCCGCCGCGACCACCTGCGCAATGTCATCGAGCCCGCCCTGGCGCGCGGCGACGTGGTGCTGTGCGACCGGTTCACCGACGCCACCTTTGCCTACCAGGGGGCGGGGCGGGGCTTCGACCTTGGGGTGCTATCAATATTGGAGCGCCTTGCGCAGACTGGGCTTGCGCCTGATGCCAATTTGATGCGTGAACCTGACCTGACGGTATGGTTCGACTTGCCCCCTGAAGTGGCCGCCGAGCGCCTGGCCGGTGCCCGTGTTCCCGACCGTTTCGAGGCCCAGCCCGTGGAGTTCTTCCGCCGCGTGGCGAAAGGCTATGCCGATCGCGCTGCCGCCGCGCCCCAGCGCTTTGCACGCCTGGACGCCGCGCAGGACCGCGACCGCGTGTGGCAGCAGCTCATCAGCGTGTTCGTGCGCAAGGGCTGGCTGGCCATCATGGTGGCCGCGCAGGGAGCAGCGCAATGAGCGATAGCCCAAGCCCTTCGCTGGCACCCTGGATCGCCGCCCAGCGCACCAGTTTGCTGGCCCAGCGTGGCCATGCCTGGCTGTTGCAAGGGCCGTCGGGGTTGGGGCAATACGCGCTGGGTATGGAGCTGGTGCGCGCCTGGCTGTGCGACGCCCCGACCGAAAAGGGTGCTTGCGGCCATTGCAGCAGCTGCCACGCCATCGATGTGCGCACCCATGCCGACCTGTGCGTGCTGATGCCCGAGGTGCAGATGATGGCGCTGGGCTGGCCCCTTTCGGAAAAAGCCCAGGCCGACATTGACGACAAGAAGCGCAAGCCCAGCCGCGAAATCCGCGTCGAGGCCATGCGCGATGCGGTGGAGTTTGCACAGCGCACCTCGGCCCGTGGGCGGGGCAAGGCGGTGCTGGTGTATCCGGCCGAACAGATGAACCCCATCACGGCAAATGCGCTTCTCAAGACGCTGGAGGAGCCGCCCGGCGATGTGCGTTTTGTGCTGGCCAGCGAAGCGGCGCACCAGTTGCTGCCCACCATTCGCAGCCGCTGCCTGGGTCACGCCATGGTCTGGCCTGCCGAGGCCGACATGTTGCAGTGGCTGGCCGGGCAGGGGATTGAGCCGGCGGCTGCAGCCGCATATCTGCGATCCGCCGGCGGCCGCCCTGATGACGCCCTGGCGCTGGCGCGCTCTGGGCGCAGCCCGCAGGCCTGGGCGGCGCTGCCCCAGGCGATTGCGCGCGGCGACGTGGCAGCATTGGGCGATTGGGCGCCCGCCCAGGCGATTGATGCCCTTCAGAAACTGTGCCATGACCTGCTGGCCGTCTGCGTGGGCGCGGCACCGCGCTATTTCGCGCCGGGCGACCTGCCCAAGCCGCCGCCGCTGGGGGCGCTCACGCGCTGGTCGCGCGCCCTGGCGCAGGCCGCACGCACGGCCGACCACCCCTTCAATACGGGCCTCATGCTGGAGGCGCTTGTCGCCCAGGCGCGAAACACCCTACACTCCAGGCACTAAGCCGCAATCCCCACCCATGAGCAGTCCATCTACCGCGCCCCGTCCCAGCGTCATGCAGCTGGCCATCAAGGAAAAGGCGGCCTTGTACGCAGCCTACATTCCCTTTTTTGTTGAAGGGGGCATTTTTGTCCCCACGCCGCGCAACTACAAATTGGGTGACGATGTCTATGTGCTGCTGACCCTGCCTGACGACACCCAGCGCTATCCTGTTGCCGGACGGGTCGCATGGGTCACCCCGCCGCGCGCAGCGGGCAACCGCACACAGGGGGTTGGCATCCAGTTTCCCAAGGACGAAAAATCGCGCCAGCTCAAGGCCAAGATCGAGGAACTGCTGGGCACCGCCCTGGGTTCGGAGCGTCCCACGCAAACCATCTGATTGCGTGGTGTGATCCTGTGCCGACCCGCGCTGGCTGGTCGGCTTTTTTGTTTTGAAACCGCATGTTTACCGATTCGCATTGTCACCTCACATTTGCGGAACTGCTCAGCCAGTTGCCCGCCATCCGCCAGGCCATGGCCGAAGCCCAGGTCGAGCGGGCCTTGTGCATCTGCACCACCATGGAAGAATTCGACGATGTGCATGCACTGGCGCTGGCCCATGACAATTTCTGGAGCACCGTGGGCGTGCATCCCGACAACGAGGGCGTGACCGAGCCATCGGTGCAAGACCTGCTGGACCGCGCCGCATTGCCGCGCGTGGTGGCCATTGGTGAGACGGGCCTTGACTACTACGGCATGGAAGACCGCAAGGGCGGGCGCAGCATTGCCGATCTGGAGTGGCAGCGCGAGCGCTTTCGCACCCATATCCGCGCGGCACGGGCCTGCGGCAAGCCCCTGGTGATCCACACCCGCAGCGCCTCGGATGACACGCTGGCCATCCTGCGCGAAGAGGGCGAAGATGGCGCGGGCAATCTGGCAGGCGGCGTGTTCCACTGCTTTACCGAATCAATGCAGGTGGCGCGGGCCGCGCTGGACCTGGGCTACTACATCTCGTTTTCGGGCATCGTCACCTTCAAGAGCGCGCAGGACTTGCGCGACGTGGCGGCCTTCGTGCCCCTGGATCGCATGCTGATCGAAACCGACAGCCCTTACCTGGCGCCGGTGCCCTACCGCGGCAAGACCAACAGTCCGGCATATGTGCCCCTGGTGGCCCGGCAGATTGCACAAACGCGGGGCATCGCGCTGGAGGCAGTGGCGCAGGCCACCAGCCGCAATTTCGAAACCCTGTTCAAGGGGGTGATGGCATGAGCCTGCATCGCCGTTCCGTGCTGGCCCTGGCGCTGGCGACTGCGAGCGCGATGGCGCATGCCGGCTCCTACGACGACTTCTTCTCGGCCATCCAGCGCGATGATGGCGCCGCCATTGCCGCGCTGCTGCGGCGGGGTTTTGACCCGAACACGCGCGACCCCAAGGGGCAGGTCGGGTTATCGATGGCGTTGCAGCTGGATTCCCGCAAGGCTTTTGCGGCGCTCATGGCCTCGCGGCAGTTGAATGTGGAAGCACGCAACGCGCAGGACGAAAGCCCGCTGATGCTGGCAGCCATCAAGGGCAACATCGAGGCCGTGAAGGCCTTGATTGCGCGGGATGCCGATGTGAACAAGCCGGGCTGGACAGCCCTGCACTATGCAGCCTCTGGCACCACGCCAGAGCACACGCGCATCATCGCCCTGTTGCTGGAGAACCATGCCTATATCGATGCGGCGTCGCCCAACGGCACCACGCCCTTGATGATGGCGGCGCAATACGGCACGAGCGAAGCCTTGCAGCTATTGCTGGACGAAGGTGCAGATCCTGCGCTGAAAAACCAGCTGGGTCTGACCGCCAGTGATTTTGCGCTGCGGGTCGGCCGCAAGGACGCGTCCGAGGCCATTGCCGCCGCCATTCGCCGTCGCCAGCCAAACCGCGGCAAATGGTAGCTGGCGGCGCAGTGCGGGGCGCTCAACCGGCTGCCGGACGATTTTGCAGGCGGGCGTAGAGGCCGCTGCTGGCCATCAATGCGCTGTGCGTGCCTTGCTCCACAATGCGGCCTTGCTCCATCACCACCACGCGGTCGGCATGTTCGATGGTGGACAGGCGGTGGGCAATGACCAGCGTGGTGCGGCCGTGCATCAGCCGCTGCAATGCGTCCTGCACCAATCGTTCAGATTCGGTGTCCAGCGCGGAGGTCGCCTCATCGAGGATGAGAATGGGCGCATCCTTGTACAGGGCACGCGCGATGGCCAGACGCTGGCGCTGTCCACCCGAAAGCTGGGTGGCGTTGTGCCCCACCACCGTGTGGATGCCTTGGGGGAGGGCGGCCACATGTTCTGTCAGATTCGCAGCCGCCAGGCACTCGTGCACCCGTTGTTCATCCACGCTGCTGCCCAGGGCCACGTTGGCGGCGATGGTGTCGTTGAACATCACCACATCCTGGCTGACCATGGCGAATTGAGAGCGAAGGGCATCAAGGCGCCATTCGGCCAAGGGGTGGCCGTCCAGCAAAATCTGGCCCGATGAGGGGCTCACGAAGCGGGGCAGCAGGTTCACCAGGGTGGTCTTGCCCGCACCCGACGGGCCCACCAGGGCCACGATTTCTCCGGGCTGGACGGACAGGCTCACGTGGTCGAGGGCGGGGGCATGTTCCGGGCCAAAGCTCACTGTCACGTCCTGCAGGGTCAGTGCGCCTTGCGCCCGCCCGTCGGTGTAATGGCCGCCGGTTTCTATAACGGCATCGGTGAGCAGCGCCAGGCCCCGTTCCAGCGCTGCCAGGCCACGGGTGATCGGGTTGGCCACGTCGGCCAGCCGGCGGATGGGCGCAATCAGCATGAGCATGGCCGCGATGAACGAGACAAAACCGCCCACCGTCACCTCCCGGTTATCCACCGTGCCCCGGTTTTGCCACAAGGCGATGCAGATCACCGCCGACAATGCGGCTGCGGCAAGCAACTGGGTCAGGGGCGTCATGGATGACGACGCAATGGTCGATTTGATGGCCAGGCGGCGCAGGGTCTGGCTCAGTTTGCCAAAGCGTTCGGCCTGACCCGCTTGCGCCCCGTGCAGGCGCACCATGCGATGCGCCAATACGTTTTCTTCCACCACATAGGCCAGCTCATCCGTTGCCTGCTGGCTGCTTTTGGTCAGGCTGTACAGGCGTCGCGACAGGGTCTTCATGATCCAGGCAACGCCGGGAACCACCACGGCCACAATCAGCGTGAGTTGCCAGTTCAGGAAAAGCAGGTAGCCCAGCAAGGCAATGAGCGTGAAACCGTCGCGCGAAAAGCTCAGCAATGCCTGCACCAGCAAAGTGGAGCCTGTCTGCACCTCGTACACCACGGTGTTGGAGATCGCGCTGGCCGACTGGCGGCTGAAAAGGGACATCTCCGCTGCCAGCACACGATCGAACAGCGCTTGCCGCAGCACCAGCATGCCTTCGTTGGCAATGCGCGCCAGCGCATATTGGGCCACGAACTGTGCAATGCCCCGCACCAGAAAAATGCCCAGAATGGCAACCGGCACCATCCACAGCTGCAGCATGCCATGGGTGAAGCCGCGGTCCAGCAGCGGTTGCAACAAGGCGGGGATGAGCGGCTCGGTCGCGGAGCCCGCCAGGGTCGCCATGATGGCAACGGCCCAGGCGAGGCGATGGTGCCCGAAATATGTCGAGAGCCGCGCCAGTCGGGCACGCAGGCTGGGTGGGGAAGAAGGCGCTGCGGGGGCCGCCTGGGCGTTCGTATCGGTGGCTTGCATGTGGGGCGGATTCTACGTTTTGCTGCGTGCCCATCGCACAGTTTGTCACAGGGGTGCACGGATGGTGTGTAACATTCACGCTTGTCCACCGGCTTTCGCTCGGTTTCCGCTGGCTGTCCCAATGACCACTGATCGAACACCTACCTCCCTCCTTGCTGCGGCCCTGCCGCAGCCCCTGCGCCGCCGCTTGCTGGCGGCGTTGATTTCCACCCCCGCACTGCCCGCCCTGGCGCAATTTCGTGTAGAGGTCACGGGTGTTGGGCTGACCCAGTTGCCCATCGCCATCGCTCCCTTTCGCGGCGAGGCGCAGTCCCCCCAGAAAATCGCAGCCATCGTTCAGGCCGACCTGGAGCGCAGCGGGCAATTTCGCGCGGTGGATGCGTCGGGCTCTGCGCTCGATGAAACCTCGCGCCCCGATGTAGCGCTGTGGCGGCAAAAAAGCGCTGATTCCCTCGCAACGGGAAGCATCACGCATCTGCCGGATGGACGTTTTGATGTGCGCTTTCGCCTGTGGGATGTGGTGCGCGGGCAAGACCTTGGTGGCCAGAGTTTTATGGTCACCCAAGGCGATCTGCGCCTGGTGGCGCACCGCATTGCCGACTTTATCTACGAAAAGTTGACGGGCGAGCGCGGTGTTTTCTCGACGCGCATCGTTTATGTCACCAAGACGGGCACGCGCTACAGCCTCTGGGTGGCCGATGCCGATGGCGAAAACGCGCAGTCTGCCTTGTCCAGCCCTGAACCCATCATTTCACCGGCCTGGTCGCCCAATGGCGGTCAGATTGCTTATGTGTCGTTCGAATCGCGCAAGCCCGTGGTGTATGTGCACGATGTGGCAACGGGCCGGCGTCGGCTCATCGCAAATTTCCGCGGCTCCAACAGCGCGCCCGCATGGGCGCCGGATGGCCGCACGCTGGCTGTCACCCTGAGCCGGGACGGGTCCTCGCAGCTCTACACCATTGGCGCCAATGGTGGCGAACCTCGCCGCTTGATGCAAAGTGCGGGCATTGACACGGAGCCCATGTTTTCCAGCGATGGCCGCAGCATTTATTTTGTGAGTGACCGTGGCGGCGCTCCCCAGGTCTACAAAGTGCCCACCAATGGCGGCAACGCCGAACGCGTGACTTTCACGGGCACCTACAACATCTCGCCCAGCATCAGCCCTGACGGTCGCTGGCTTGCCTATATCTCGCGCGTCAGCGGAGCGTTCAAGCTGCATGTGATGGATCTGTCATCGGGAGCGGTTTCGGCCATTACCGACACCAGCGCCGATGAAAACCCCAGCTTCGCCCCCAACAGCCGCCTGATCGTTTACGCAACGCAGCAGCAAGGCCGTGAAACCCTCATGACCAGCACCCTGGATGGAAAAATCAAGGCGCGCCTTGCAGGGCAGGGCGGCGATATTCGCGAGCCCGATTGGGGCCCATTTCAGAAGCCGTGAACCTTTTGGCATATTTGTATATCAAGCTCGCAGGAGAATTTTGGATGATCAAACGCATTTCCCTCGCCATCACCGTTGCAGCCCTCATGGCGGGCTGCAGTTCGGGAGTCAAGCTGGACGACGTACCAGTCGAAGACAAATCGGCAATCCCCACCGCAGGTGCCAATGGCGGTGCCAATTCCGGCAATGCCGGGCAAAGCGGGGTGGCAGGTGTCAGCCTGGGGCAATCCGCAGGCGACGCGGCCGGCCCGGTCGGTGTCAGCCGTCTGGTCTATTTTGATTACGACAGCTATGTCATCAAACCAGAATTTCAGTCGCTGATCGAAGCCCATGCACGCTTCATCAAATCCAGTGGCAACCGCAAGGTGGTGGTGGAAGGGCATACCGACGAACGCGGTGGCCGCGAGTACAACCTGGCCCTGGGTCAAAAGCGTGCAGAAGCCGTTCGTCGGTCGCTCGGCTTGCTGGGTGTTCCTGACGCCCAGGTGGAAGCCGTGAGCTTCGGCAAGGAGAAGCCGGCGGTGCAGGGCAGTAGTGAAGATGTGCACGCGCAAAATCGCCGTGCTGAACTGTCCTACCGTTGATGCGCGTAACAATGCTTTCTACGCCCGCCAGGGCACTGCTGGCGCTGATTCTGTCGTGTGCCTTTGTCTCCACCGGCCACGCTGCGCTGTTTGAGGACGATGAGGCACGGCGTGCCATCCTCGAATTGCGGCAGCGGGTGGATATGCTGCAGCAGCGATCGACGGACGATCTTCGCAAATTGGGTGATGACAACGCCCAGCTGAGACGCGGATTGCTGGATCTGCAGAACCAGATTGAAACCTTGCGCGGGGAGCAGGCCAAGTTGCGCGGACAGAATGAACAACTGTTGCGTGACGTGGCGGACCTGCAGCACCGCCAGAAGGACATCGCACAAGGTGTCGATGAGCGTTTGCGCCAGTTTGAGCCAGTGAAGGTGACGGTGGATGGACTGGAGTTTCAGGCCGATGCCGCTGAAAAACGCGATTTCGAGGCCGCCCTGGCGACTTTCCGATCGGGCAAATTCCCGGAGGCCAACGCGGCCTTTGCCAGTTTTGTCCGCCAGTATCCGCGCAGTGGCTATGTGCCATCGGCGCGCTTCTGGCTGGGCAACGCACAGTATGCTGCGCGTGAATACAAGGATGCCATTGACAACTTCAGGCTGTTGTTGTCAGGGGCACCAGGCCATATGCGTGCTCCCGAAGCGGCGTTGTCCATTGCCAACTGCCAGATCGAACTGAAGGAAACCCGCGCGGCCCGAAAAACCTTGGAAGATCTGTTGCGGGCCTATCCGCAATCCGAGGCTGCCGTGGCTGCGAAAGAGCGGTTGTCGCGTCTCAAATGACAGCATTGATCATGCCCACAGCTTTCGCTGTGGTCGAGGGCGACGCGGGTTTCGATGCCGATTTGCAGCGCCGTTTTGGTGGCCTGGAGCGCCTGTATGGCGTGGCAGGCGCGGCGCGCATCCAGCAGTCCCATGTTGCTGTGGCCGGCATTGGCGGCGTGGGATCCTGGGCGGCCGAGGCCCTGGCCCGAAGTGGTGTCGGGCGCATCACCCTGATCGACCTTGATCATATTGCCGAGTCCAACATCAATCGGCAAATTCACGCACTGACCACCACCCTCGGCCAGGCCAAGGTGGTGGCAATGCAGGAGCGTATTGGGCTCATCAATCCCCATTGCAAGGTCCTGTGTATCGAGGATTTCGTCACGCCAGAAAATTGGCCCGGCCTGCTGACAGCACCGGTTGACGCGGTGATTGACGCCTGTGACCAGATCAAGGCCAAGACAGCCATGGCAGCCTGGGCCCGTGACACGGGCACAATCTTTGTGAGCGTGGGTGCTGCGGGCGGCAAGCGGCATGCGCACAAGATCGATATCAAAGATCTCAGTGCCACAACGCACGATCCCTTGCTGGCGCAATTGCGCTATCGGCTGCGCAAACACCATCAAGCCCCCAGGGAAGGGCGCAAGATGGGCATCACTTGCGTGTTCAGTCGCGAGGCCGTTGCTGCACCCGATGCGTCCTGCGCAGTAGAGGGCGACGGCACCTTGAATTGCCATGGTTACGGCTCGGTCGTGGCCGTGACGGCAACATTTGGCCATTGTGCTGCCGGCTGGGTGCTCGATAAACTGGCCACCCGCTCCCGGCAGACCGAGAAAATAACGCTATAATTCAAGGCTTTACGGCAGTTGATAAAATTTCTACTGCAATTTGGGACGTTAGCTCAGTTGGTAGAGCAGCGGACTTTTAATCCGTTTGTCGTGGGTTCGACCCCCGCACGTCCCACCAAGTACATTAAGGAAACCATGCTATTCAAAAGATAGCGTGGTTTTTTGTTTTCCGTCCGATGTAAGGGCGGATGTAAGACGATTTCGGGATTGCCACCTTGCACCAGACAAAAGAAAGGCCCCACGGCGGGGGCTTCGGTCGGGTGCGGTGGTTATCAGCCGGGCCAGGTGGGCTGGGTCAGTACGGCACCGGCAGGCGGGTGCACGGATATGCAGGGCGGCAATGGCAGATCCTGGGATATGCGGGCCAGGTGCCAGTGGCTCGGCAATTGGATGTGAACGTCATGCGCCAGGGCGGTGGGCGCAGCCTGGCGGACTTGATGCCTTGAATTCCCTCCCTCATCCAGCTGCAAAAAGAATAGCAAAATGCCAAAATGGCTTTAGCGCCGAGAGGCCATCCTGACCATGTCTGCAATGGGTCATACAGTGGGGCAGCGTGAAATATGCGGGTTAATGGACAATCTCGGATAAATCAAGAGCATGAATCCCGGAGGGATTTGGCGGGGGTGGCCTGGCCGCGGCGCACGCTGTGGTAAGGTGCTGGTTTATAACAACACTCGAACACGGAGAATATCGTGAGCAACAAAGGTCAACTTCTGCAAGATCCTTTCCTGAATGCCCTGCGCAAGGAGCATGTGCCGGTTTCCATTTATCTGGTGAACGGCATCAAGCTGCAGGGGCAAATCGAATCATTTGACCAGTACGTCGTGCTGCTGCGCAACACGGTGACCCAGATGGTCTACAAACATGCCATCTCCACCATTGTGCCGGGGCGAGCGGTCAATTTCTCTACAGTTGACACTCCGGATGCTGACAACAGCGGCGCCTGATTTGCGGTGGCACTGCACGGCCGGCCAGCAACGACTGGCCACGAAGATGGGTCGGTTCATTTGAGTTCCTCTGATTCGATCAATGCTCCCCGCGCTCCAGTGCTTCTGGTGGGAGTCGATTTTGGCCATCCTCATTTTGATTCCAACCTTGAAGAATTGGGGCTGCTGGCGCAGACCGCTGGTCTGGAGCCCGTTGCGCGCCTGACGTGCAAGCGCAAGGCGCCGGACGCGGCGCTGTTCGTCGGCTCTGGCAAGGCAGACGAAATTCGCATGCTCGCGCAGATGCACGGTGCCGTGGAGGTGCTTTTTGACCAGTCATTGAGCCCAGCACAGCAGCGCAATCTTGAGCGCTACCTCGAGTTGCCGGTCAACGACCGGACGCTGTTGATCCTGGAAATATTTGCCCAGCGCGCTCGCAGCCACGAAGGCAAGCTGCAGGTCGAATTGGCGCGTCTGCAATACCTGAGCACTCGCCTCGTGCGTCGATGGTCGCACCTGGAGCGTCAGCGCGGTGGGATTGGTGCGCGCGGAGGGCCTGGTGAAACCCAGATTGAACTGGATCGCCGCATGATCAACGACGCTGTCAAGCGTACCAAGGAGCGCCTGATCAAGGTGAAGCGCCAGCGCTCAACTCAGCGGCGTCAGCGTGAGCGGCGGGATACCTTCAATATTTCATTGGTGGGTTACACCAACGCCGGTAAATCCACCTTGTTCAACGCCTTGGTGAAGGCCAGGGCATATGCCGCCGACCAACTGTTTGCCACCCTGGACACCACGACGCGGCAGCTGTATCTGGGGGAGGCCGGTAGATCCGTTTCGCTGTCAGATACCGTCGGCTTCATTCGTGACTTGCCGCACGGACTGGTGGACGCTTTCCAGGCCACGCTGCAAGAGGCCGTAGATGCCGACTTGCTGCTGCATGTCGTGGATGCGTCCAACCCCAACTTTCCCGAGCAGATCGATCAGGTTCAACGCGTGTTGCACGAAATCGGCGCTGACGATATTGCACAGTTGCTGGTTTTCAACAAGCTGGATGCGGTTCCACTGGAGCAGCGCCCCTCCATATTGCAGGACATGTACGAGTTGGATGGACGACCGGTGGACCGTCTGTTTGTCAGTGCGCGGACCGGGGAGGGGCTGGATGTGCTGCGGCAGAAACTGGCCCAGACTGTGCCAGGAGGCTGCCGGACTAGGAGCGTCGATAGCGAAAATGGGGCCCAGCAAGGACAGTTTTTGCCGGATTTGCAGCCCCATAGCCTGGCTATGGGGCAAAAAGACGGTGTTCTCGAAGAGCGGCGAAGCCAAAAATGGACC
>WOZN01000255.1 GCA_011620245.1 Acidovorax sp. | reverse complement strand
AAGCGTGAACCCGAAACCTTCCAGCCCCGCCACAACCCGGTCACTCCCAGCAGCAATGTGAACAGCATGGCACCCGGTGCCAGTGCTGCCGCCAGTGCCGCCAGCGCGGCCGCAGCGGCTGCCAAGGCCCCGGCAGAGAACAGCGGCAGCAAGCTCATCGTGGGCCCCAACATCAAGCTCAAGGGGGTCGAGATCACCGATTGCGACACCCTGGTGGTGGAAGGCACGGTGGAGGCCACGATGGATTCGCGGGTCATCCAGATTGCCGAGCGGGGCGCGTTCCGTGGCTCGGCCGACATCGACATCGCCGAGATCCGCGGCGAATTCAATGGCACGCTCACGGTGCGCGACAAGCTCGTGGTCTTTGGCACCGGCAAGGTCAGCGGGAAAATCCGCTATGGCAAGCTGGTGGTGGAAGAGGGCGGCCAGCTGTCGGGTGAAATCGAGGTGGGGGTGGGCCCCGGTGCCCGAGCGGCAGGCGCTGCGCGGCCCGTGGACGCACCGGTGCCGGCGCCGGCGCAGGCCTGACCGGGGGGGCGTCTCGCCGGTTCATCTCCCGCAGCGTCAGCGCGGCGCAGCGGGTTTCAGAACGTGTTCACGGTCTCAGGACTGCACCGGCAACGGGCGCGGTCGGCCTTCGGCGTCGATGGCCACATAGGTCAGTTGCGCCTCGGTCACCTTCAGGTACTGGCCCTGCTGGGCGATGCGCTCGGCATATACCTCTACATCCACCGTGATGGAGGTGCGGCCGATGCGCGTGACATGCGAGAAAAGCGACAGGATGTCGCCCACGCGCACCGGCTGCTTGAACACGAATTCCTTCACCGCCACCGTCGCCAGACGGCCCTGCGCGTAGCGCGCCGGCAGCACCGCGCCGGCCAGATCCACCTGCGCCATCACCCAGCCGCCGAAAATGTCGCCGTTGGCATTGCTGTCGGCGGGCATGGGGATGACCTTGAGTACCAGTTCGTGGTTGCAGGGCAACGCGGGCGGGGCATGGATGGGTGGGGCGGTCATAGGCACAATCTCGGTAAAACAACCACCGGAATTGTCCTCCATGCGCCACCACGGCGAGCCTTCTCCCCCCTCTCCTGCTGAAAATCCCGCGCAAAAGCGCTCCGACTGGGCCACGCTCTCACGCCTTCTGCCTTATCTGTGGCAATACAAATGGCGCGTCGTCGTGGCCATTGTGTTCATGGTGGGCGCCAAGGCGGCCAACGTGGGCGTGCCGGTGCTGCTCAAGAAGCTGGTCGATGCCATGGCGCTCAAGCCCGGCGACCCGGCCGCCGTGCTGGTGGTGCCGGCGGGGCTGCTGCTGGCCTACGGGCTCTTGCGCCTCTCGACCTCGCTGTTCACCGAGCTGCGCGAACTGGTGTTTGCCAAGGCCACGCAGGGCGCGGCGCGCTCGATCGCGTTGCAGACCTTCGAGCACCTGCATGCCCTCTCCCTGCGCTTTCACCTGGAGCGCCAGACTGGCGGCATGACGCGCGACATCGAGCGCGGCGTGCGCGGCATCGAGTCGCTGATCTCGTTCACGCTGTTCAACATCGGCGCCACGCTGATCGAGGTGTTCATGGTGCTGAGCATCCTGGCCCTGCGCTTTGACGCCTGGTTTGCCTGGATCACGCTGGCCGCGCTGGCGCTCTACATCACCTTCACGGTGCTGCTGACCGAGTGGCGCACACAGTTTCGCCGCCAGGCCAACGAGTTCGATTCGGCCGCACACAGCAAGGCGGTCGATTCGCTGCTCAACTACGAAACCGTCAAATATTTCAACAACGAAGGCTTCGAGGCCCGGCGCTACGACGAAAGCCTGCAGCGCCTGCGCCGCGCGCGCCTGAAGGCACAGAGCACGCTTTCGCTGCTCAACACCGGCCAGCAGCTCATCATCGCCACGGGCCTGGTGGCCATGCTCTGGCGCGCCACGCAGGGCGTGGTCGATGGCCGCATGACGCTCGGTGACCTGGTCATGGTCAACGCCTTCATGATCCAGCTCTACATTCCGCTGAACTTCCTGGGTGTGATCTACCGCGAGATCAAGCAGAGCCTGACCGACCTGGACAAGATGTTCACGCTGATGGACCGCGAGCGCGAGGTGGCCGATGCGCCCGACGCGCAGCCGCTGGTGGGGCTGGCGCAGCCCACCGTGCGCTTTGAGAATGTGCAGTTTGCCTACGACCCGGCGCGGCCCATCCTCAAGGGCATCAGCTTCGAGATTCCGGCGGGCAAGACGGTGGCCGTGGTCGGCCCTTCGGGCGCGGGCAAGTCCACGCTGGCGCGGCTGCTGTTTCGCTTCTATGACATCCAGCAGGGCCGCATCACCATTGCGGGGCAGGAAATCCGCAGCGTGACGCAGGCCAGCCTGCGCCAGGCGATCGGCATCGTGCCGCAGGACACCGTGCTGTTCAACGACACGGTGGCCTACAACATCGCCTACGGCCGCCCCGGCGCCAGCCAGGCCGAGATCGAAGAAGTCGCCCGCGCGGCGCGCATCCACGATTTCATCGCCTCCACGCCCAAGGGCTACGCCACGATGGTGGGCGAGCGCGGCCTCAAGCTGTCGGGGGGCGAAAAGCAGCGCGTGGCCATTGCACGCACCCTGCTGAAAAACCCGCCGGTGCTGATTTTTGACGAGGCCACCTCGGCGCTGGATTCGGCCAACGAGCGCGCCATCCAGGCCGAGTTGCAAAGCGCCGCCCGCAACCGGACCACGCTGCTCATCGCCCACCGGCTTTCCACCGTGGTCGATGCCCACCAGATCCTGGTGATGGACGCCGGCCAGATCGTCGAGCGCGGCACGCACAGCGAGCTGCTGGCGCTGGGCGGGCGCTATGCCAGCATGTGGGCGCTGCAGCAAGAAAGTCCCCCTGAGTCGCATTCGGCACCTTCCCCCTGAGGGGATGCCACCTGCGGCCCGGCAAAGCCGGTTTCACGGTGGCACTGGCCTGGGGCGCGCCGGTTTCATGCGCTGCGGGTTGCGGCAAACGCGGGGCGCCATTGGCCGCAAGATCGCGCAGCGCGCGGGCCTGCTCAAGTTCATCGAGACTCACGCCACCAAGGCCGCCGACCCGAAGGCCATGGCGCAACAGGTCTGCACGCTGCTGGAAGCCCGCAAGGACGTGGTGCCGACGCGGGACGGTCAAGGCGTCACCTATCCGGGGTTACAAGCAAAAATAGCTTCCAGCGCTTGATATTCAAGCGCTGGAGGCTATTGTATTGATAGCGGATTTTGCTTATTGATCCGGCCCTTTGTTGTATCAAC
>WOZN01000034.1 GCA_011620245.1 Acidovorax sp. | reverse complement strand
CGGCAAAAACTGTCCTCGCTGGGGCCCATTTTGGCGAAACCTTCGGTTTTCGCTGTTCGACGCTCCAAGTCCGACAGCCTCCTGGCTGAAAGAAAAGCGCCGGTGGTGCGTTTGCGCATTGTCGCCGCCGGGGGCTCACTCGCCCTGCGAGCCCCGGTGTGCCCAGCCGGTGGTGTGCTTTTCGATGGCGCTGAACAGCTCGTAGCAGACCATGGCCATGGCGCCCACCACCATCAGCCCGGCAAACGCCAGCCCCATCTGCATGGACGAGCCCGCGCTGATGAGCAGGTAGCCGATGCCCTCGTTGGCGGCGGTCATCTCGCTCACCGTGGTGCCCACGAAGGCCAGCGTGATGGCCACTTTCAGCGAGCCGAAGAAGTACGGCATGGAGCGCGGCAGGCCCACCTTGGTGAGCACGTCCCAGCGCCTGGCGCCCAGCACGCGCAGCACGTCCTCCAGCTCGGGCTCCAGCGTGGCCAGCCCGGTGGCGATGTTGACCATGATGGGAAAGAAGCTGATCAGGAACGCCGTGAGGATGGCCGGCCCCACGCCGATGCCGAACCACACCACCAGGATGGGCACGAAAGCGGCCTTGGGCAATGCGTTGAACGCCGTCATCAGCGGGTACACCGCCGCATAGGCCAGGCGCGAGCTGCCGATCACGAAGCCCAGCAGCACCCCCACCACGATGGCGATGCCGAAGCCCGCCATGGTCACCCAGAAGGTGCGCCAGGCGTGGCCCGCGATGACGCCGCCGAACTCCACCAGCTGCACGCCGATGGCCCAGGGGCTGGGGAAGATGAATTCGGGGACGTTGAAGGCCAGGCAGATGATCTGCCACAGCACGATGATGGCCGCCAGCAGAATCCAGGGCGACCAGCGTTCCACGGTTTTCTTGTGCATGGTGATTATTGCTGGATGGGAGCGCCCGCTTTTCGCAGCGCCCCGATATGGCCGCGCAGCGCGTGCACGATGTCGGTGAATTCCCTGGTGTAGGTGATCTCCAGCTCGCGCGGGCGCGGCAGCTCGATCTCCTTCTTGACCACGAAGCGCCCCGGGCTCTTGCTCATCACATACACGGTGTCGGCCAGGAAGACCGACTCGCGCAGGTCGTGCGTGACCAGGATGACGTTGAAGCGCTGCTCGGTCCACAGGTCGCGCAGGATGCACCACAGTTCTTCGCGCGTGAAGGCGTCGAGCGCGCCGAAGGGCTCGTCGAGCAGCAGCATCTTGGGCTCGTGGATCAGCGCGCGGCAGATGCTGGCGCGCTGCTGCATGCCGCCCGACAGCTGCCAGGGAAACTTGTCTTCATAGCCCGCCAGGCCCACCTTTTGCAGCAGTTTGCGCGCACGCTCTACGTATTCCCTGCGCTTTTGCTTGAACTGGCTGCGGTAGGGCTCCACGATCTCCAGCGGCAGCAGCACGTTGTCCACCGTGCTGCGCCAGGGCAGCAGCGAGGGCGCCTGGAAAGCCATGCCCGAGACCTTGAGCGGGCCGGTCACCGGCTGGCCGTCGATCCGGATCTTGCCCATCGAGGGCATCTTCAGGCCCGTGGCCAGCTTCATGAAGGTGGACTTGCCGCAGCCCGACGGGCCGACGATGGCAATGAATTCACCCTGGCGGACCTGCAGGTCGATGGCCTCGACGGCAAATTGGTTCTGCGCGCGCAGCTCGTCGTTGTAGGCGAGCCAGACATCGCGGAAATCCACAAAAAAGGATTCAGCAGACTGCATGAAGTTATGGGCAAAAAAAGGCTCTAGCGCTTATGTGGCAAGCGCTTGCAGCTATTGAAATAGTAGCGATGCTTACTTCCTGGGCAGGATGTTCAGCTCGGCCGCGCTGGGCAGGAAGCTGCCGTTCCACACCTCGTCGGCATGGACGCGCGTCTTGGTGTTGAACGCGTCCGACACCTGCGAGGCCATCAGCGCCAGGCGGCCGGGCAGGGCCCTGCCAAAGCCTTCGGCACGCGCGTCAGGGCTGTTGATCACGGTGTCGATGGCCAGCTGCAGGCGGCGGGTTTCCAGCGGCACGTTCACGATGCCGTCACGGGCCCTCACATGTTCGATGGCGGCGGCCGGGTTGGCGATGACTTCCTTGGCGCCCTTGGCGAAGGCCGAGAGGAAGGCCTTGATGGCGGCCGGGTTCTCCTTGACGAGCTTGGGCGACGCGATGATCACGTTGCCATAGAGCTTCACGCCGTAGTCGGCATAGGGCAGCACCACCACGTCGGCGGCCTTGGCGCCACGGGCTTCCAGGTTGAGCAGCGAGGTGAAGGTGAAGCCGGTGATGGCGTCCACGTCGCCGCGCACCAGCATGGTCTCGCGCAGCGGCGGGTCCATGGCGGTCCACTGCACGCTGCCCACGCCGTTGGCCTTCTGGAAGATCGGGAACGCGCGGCGGCCCGCGTCGAACACGGGGGCGCCCAGCTTCTTGCCCGTCAGGTCGGCGGGCTTGGTGATGCCGCTCTTCTTGAGCGCCATGACCGAGGCCGGCGTGTTGTTATAGACCATCATCACCGCCACGGGCTTGTTCTGCGCGCCGGGGTTGTTGGCGTGGAACTCCATCAACGCGGCGAGATCGGCGAAACCCATGTCATAGGTGCCCGACGCCACCCGTTGCACGGCGCCGCCCGAGCCATTGCCGGCGTCCACCACCACATCCAGCCCGGCGGCCTTGAAATAGCCTTTGGCCACGGGCTGCAGAAAGAGGGCCGCAGGGCCTTCAAAACGCCAGTCGAGCTGGAACTTGATGGGGGTGAGGGTTTGCGCCTGTGCCAGCGAAAACATGCCGGCGACGGCCAGCAGTGCGGCGGATTGCAGGAACGATCGTTTCTTCATGGGGGCTCCTGTCGGGGGAAGGCGGGGGAAGGCGGGGGAAGGTGCCGTGAACACGGCTGGTTGCCATGGACTAAGCAAAATTGGTGCCTACTTTTACTGCAGCGAAACCCGGCACAAAGCCATTGCTCCCTGAAATGGTGCATGCGGGCGCGCAGGGTTTCCCGAGATGGGGCGAGACCCTGCATGCTTGCACACCGCCCAGGATTGATGCCCTGGGTGGTTGCTTTTACCCTATTGATCCGGCCCTTTGATGTATCAACTGCCGTTCAGTCTGAGCCCTTTGACAGGCCAGGCTCAGGGCGATCGGTTCAAGTTTCACCGGGTTGGAGCAACAGGTTGAAATGCCCCCCGGGTTGCCCCGGGATGGAGATGGTTGACGGGATACCCGGCTTGCGGGATTGGCTGGACGAATCTTGGCCGATGCCGATGC
>WOZN01000203.1:1879-3274 GCA_011620245.1 Acidovorax sp. | reverse complement strand
CGCATCCACCGCTCCAACCTGGTGGGCATGGGCGTGCTGCCGCTGCAGTTCAAGGGGGCCGATTCGTGGCAGTCACTGGGCCTCACGGGCGCCGAGGTGATCGATGTGCTGCCCGATGCCGCACTCACCCCGCAAAGCGATGCCATGCTGGTCATTCACCGCGAGGGCGGGGTGCGCCAGGAAGTGGTGGTCACGCTGCGCATCGACACACCGATCGAAGTGGACTACTACCGCGCCGGCGGCATTTTGCCGTTCGTGCTGCGGCAGCTGCTGGCGGGCTCCTGATCGCGCCGCGCTGCGCCGCAGGCCTGACCGCCAGGCCCGTGGCGCGCGGCACAATGCGGTCATGAGAAAACAGGTGTTGATCGCGGGGGGCGGCATTGGCGGGTTGGCCGCAGCCCTGGGGGCTTCGCGTGCCGGGTGGGAGGTGCGCCTGTATGAACGTGCCGCCGCTTTCAGCGAGGTGGGCGCAGGCGTGCAGCTCGGGCCCAATGTGGTGCGCCGCCTGCAGGCCTGGGGCCTGCAGCGCCCGCTGCAGGATGTGGCGGCATTTCCGGGGCGTCTGCGGGTGCGCAGCGCGCTCACGGGCAAGGAGCTGGCGGCCATGCCCCTGGGCAGCACGGCGGTGGAGCGCTACGGCGCGGCTTACGCCACCATCCACCGCGCCGACCTGCATGGCCTGCTGCTGGCCGCCGTCAGCAAATACACCGACACGCAATTTCATCTGGACCACGCCATCGACCGCTTCACCGATGCCGAGGGCGTGGTGACGGTGCGCACCAGCCGGGGCAAGGAAGTGGAGGGCGACGCCCTGGTGGGGGCGGACGGCCTGTGGAGCCGCACCCGCACCCAGTTGCTGGGCGAGCAGCGCCCGCGCGTGACCGGGCACCTGGCCTACCGCGCCCTGGTGCCGCAGCACGCGCTGCCGCAGGCGCTGCGCACCAGCGAGATCACCGCCTGGCTGGGGCCGCGCCTGCATGGGGTGCAGTACCCGGTGCGCCGGGGCGAGTTGCAGAACCTCGTGGTCATCGTGCAGGGCCCCGCGCCGCACGATCTGGAAAACTGGGACCACGCGGCCAATGGCGCCGGCCTTGAGGCGGCGTTGGCGGGCACCTGCACAGCGCTGCAGCAGGTGGTTCGCGGCGTGGTCGATGCGGGCGGTGGCTGGCGCCTGTGGCCGCTGTGCGACCGCCCTCCCGTGCGCGGGCCGGCCGAGATGGCCCAGGGCGTGGTGGCCTTGCTGGGCGACGCCGCTCATCCCATGCGCCCCTATCTGGCGCAGGGCGCCGGCATGGCCATCGAAGATGCGGCCGAGCTGCAGCGCGCGCTGGCCATGCACGACCTGGACGTGCCGCTGCGCCTCACCCGCTACGCGCTCAACCGCTGGCAGCGCAA
>WOZN01000203.1:0-1779 GCA_011620245.1 Acidovorax sp. | reverse complement strand
AGCGGCGACGCCGGCAGCCAGCGAAACGCGGTGGAGCCGAACGCCAGCAGGGCGGCAATCGCGGCCATCACGGCGCGGCAGGGCTCCATCCCCTGGCCCTGCGCGCCGACACCGTCCCTGATGGCCTCCATGGGCACGGTGGCCCAACTGAAGACCGCCTGGAACATCAAGAACATGGTGGCGCCCAGCAGCAGGATGCCCAGCGTGTGCGGCGGCATGAACAGTGTGCCAAAGCGGCGCACGGCGGTGCCCCAGCACTCGCGCACGGGCAACGCATGAGGAAAAGGCGGCCCCGCGAAACAGGCCGAAGGATTTGCGCGGCGTCAAGAAGATGCGGGTTGCCAACGGGCACCGCCATCGAATGTCGGGATTACGCAATAGAATGAGAACTGTTTCTATTCATAAGTTGGTGAAGCCCATGGCCGATTTGCCCCGCACCGATGCCGCCGCCCCCCGTGACCGCCACCTTGGCCTGACCGATCTGCCATTGCGCGTGGATGCCTGGGTGCGCGAATTGCGCATGGATGCCGCGCCCCAGGATGGGGACGTGCTGCTGCGGCTGCTGGAAATCGGCTTTGTGCCGGGCGAACGCGTGCGCGTGGTGGCACGGGCGTTTCCGGCGGGCGACCCGCTGGCCGTGCGCGTGGGGCGCACCACCTTCGCCCTGCGCCGGCGCGAGGCGGCCCTGGTGCGCGTGAGCACCACGGCGCCCGCCGGGGAGGTGGCGGCATGAGCGCGCTGGCAACCCCACTGAGTCTGGCGCTGCTGGGCCATCCCAACAGCGGCAAGACCGCATTGTTCAACCTGCTCACCGGCAGCCGCCAGAAGGTGGCCAACTATGCGGGTGTGACGGTGGAGCGCAAGGAGGGCCAGTTCACCACGCCCTCGGGGCAGCCTGTGCGCGTGCTCGATCTGCCCGGTGCCTACAGCCTCAACGCCCTGAGCGCGGACGAGGCCGTCACGCGCGACGTGGTCACCGGCCAGCGCGCCGGCGAGGCAGCGCCCGACCTGCTGGTGTGCGTGGTCGATGCCACCAACCTGCAGCTGGGCCTGCGCATGGTGCTGGAGACGCGGGCCATGGGCATCCCCATGGTGCTGGTGCTCAACATGAGCGATGCCGCCCGCCGCGCGGGCATCACCATCGACCGCGCGCTGCTGGAGCGCGAACTGGGCATGCCCGTGGTGGAAACGGTGGGCATCCAGAAGGGCGGCGCGCGCGAGCTGCTGCAGTTTCTCGATGGCTGGCATGCCCAGGGCGTGGCGCAGGCCCGGCCCTGGCAGCCGCAGGGCCCAAAACAGGTGCTCAGAACGCAGCAGGAGGCGCGCCGCATCCTGCGCCTGGCGGTGCGCGAACCGGCGCAGCTGATGCGTGTGGACGACGCCATCGACCGCGTGGTGCTGCACCCGCTGTGGGGCATGCTGTTGCTGGCCGCCACCATGTTCCTGATGTTCCAGGCGGTCTTCAGCTGGGCCGCCATGCCCATGGAGGCCATCAGGGACGGTGTCGGCGCGCTGGGCCAGTGGATGCGGGCCATGCTGCCCGAGGGTGTGCTGCGCAGCCTGCTGGTCGATGGCATCCTGGCTGGCGTGGGCGGGGTGCTGGTGTTCCTGCCGCAGATCCTGATCCTGTTCCTGTTCATTCTGGCGCTGGAAGATTCTGGCTATCTGCCGCGTGCCGCCTTCCTGCTGGACCGCCCCATGAGCATGGTGGGGTTGTCGGGGCGCTCGTTCATTCCGCTGCTGTCGAGCTTTGCCTGCGCCATACCGGGCATCATGGCC
>WOZN01000324.1 GCA_011620245.1 Acidovorax sp. | reverse complement strand
GCGAAACGCTCCAGCGCAGCCTCATAGGCTTCATCCGGGCTGAACCACGAGCTTTGCTCTTTGCCTTCGCGCACAGCCTTTTGCATATAGGCGACAATGCGGTCGATATAGTCTGGTTCACTTGCCCCCGCGGCATTTTCAGGCCAGGTGCCGATGAGCGTCTGGTAGAGCAGGTATTCGTGATGGAGGCCGGGCAAGCGTTCGCTTTCCACTTCGGTCAGATGGCGCCGGTTCATGCGCGCCCAGCGCTGCAGACTTTCGGAAAATGTCTGGGCGCATTCGGACAATAGGTTCAACCGGGCGCGGACATCTTCGCTGCGCTTGGTGTCGTGGGTGGTACCGGCCAGCATCTGGTGAGGAAAGGTCTGCGCGCGCCGCTGGTTGTGATGATGAAAGGCCGCGATGCTGATCTCGGCGCGTGCCGGATTGCTGCCAACCTCGTTTAGGGATGCCAGGGGGAATACGCGATAGAACGCTGTATCTTCTACCGACTTGGCGGTTACCGGACCGGTGTATTGGGCAAAGCGCATGGCGAGATCCTGCACGGCCAGATGCGGCAGTGACACAAGGTCATCATTTACTTCCATAAGCAGCACGCGGTGGATAAAGTCGTAGATGGTGGTCTCCTCGCGGGCCCGGCGCTTCTTGGCCTGGCCAATTGCCCAGGCCAGATCGCGGCGATCGTCATCCGTGGCACCATTGGCATCAACGTATGTCCTGTAGACGGGAAATGCCGCTACGACCTCTGCTAGAGCATCGCGGAGCGCATTGATGGTGAAGTCCCGTGTAAATGGATTGGCCTCGGCCAGCCGTCCAAGGCGATTGGCCAAGACATTGAGTTCGCTGGCCAGGGTGTTTCGCATGAGACCGCGTTTGGCAAAGTAGATGGCATCGGCCATGGATTCGGTGCGGCCACTGAATTCGGCAAAGCACTTCCGCAAGGTTGCAAAGCCTGCGCTGTCGACCTGCAAGCCATTGGCCAGACGGATGAACTCATAACCCGTGGTACCATGCACCGCCCAGCCGGCGCGTAGGGATTCATGATCGGCCAGAATCTTTTCCACTATCGTGTAGACCGCAGGCGTAGGGCTTTCCGGCTGCCCCAGTGCAGCGGAGCCGGCTGTTGCCAGGCGGGCGAAATAGGCAGCCGGATCGTACAGGCCGTCGGGGTGATCAATGCGCAGGCCATGCACCCTGCCCAGTTGCACCTGCTCCAACACCAGCGCATGGGTGGCTTCAAACACTTCGGGCCGCTCCATGCGCAAGCCTGCAAGCTCATTGATATCGAAAAAGCGGCGGTAATTGATCTCATCTACCGCCACACGCCAGAAGGCAAGCCGCCAAGCTTGCTGTTCGAGCAGATCATGCAGGCCATCGGGTGACGAAAACTTAGTACAGCGGGCATTGATGGTGGCGATTTGATGGGCAATGTGCGCCGAGATGGCAGGATTGCGCCCGGCTAACGCGGCTAGCGCGCGCTTGTGGATTTCCTTGTCCCGTTCCCGTTCGCGGATCGCCTCTGGGTCAGCCTGCAAACGGGCCGGGAGGTGTCCAAAGGCCGCGACCAGGCTCTCCAGTTCGAGCAGATCTGGATGACTGGTTCCTAAATTCTCACGCAAGGTATCCAGATCCAGGTTCAGGATGCGCGGATAGGTGGATGGATCCAGCGGAAAACGATGATTGAAATAGTGCACGGAAAAACTGCCGGCAACAGCATCGAAACGCAGCACCAGCTCGCCCTGGGTCAGGATCTCGCCATAGGAGCCACCCAGAATGGGAACCAGCACTTTGTCATGGAGCTCACGCTTGAGGGGGCGCCAGTCGATATCGAAAAACTCAGCCCAGGGCGAGGCGGTGCCATTTTCGAGAACGGACAGCCACCACGGGTTATCATCGCCCATTATTCCCATATGGTTGGGTACGATGTCCCAGATCTGGCCCATATCATGGGCATTTAAGGCATCGACCAGCATCTCGAAGCCTGTCATGCCACCCAGCTCCGGGTTGAGTTGCCCATGATCCACCACATCGTAGCCATGGGTGCTTCCCGGGCGCGCACGCAACACCGGAGAGAGATAGACGTGGGAGATACCGAGCGCTGCAAGATAGGGAACCTGGGCCGCGGCATCGGCGAAAGTGAATCCGGCATGCAGTTGCAAACGGTAGGTTGCCGTGGGAAGGTAAAGTGACTTCATTGCTTATCCTCCACGGCTTCTTGCCACCATACCACGCTCCAGGGTGCTAGAGTGCCAGGCGTGACACCGACAGCGGTGCTGCGATGAATTATCCTCTCCTCTATAATGCCCTCAGGCAATGAAACCGGTGCATCGCCCAGGTTGGCCGCCAACAGCAGGGTCGCTACGCCAGGCCAGTGCCACTTGGCGCTAAGCAATGATCCATCCACCTGAGCCGTAGCCTGTGGAGGCGATTCAGGATCCAGCAACGGAGCGATGTAGCGCGCACGCAGCGCCAGCAGTTGCCGATGCAAGGCCAACCATTGCTGACCTTCAGCAGAGCTGCTCTCCGCCCAATCCAGCCGGCTGTCTGCAAAGGTCTGCTCGCTGGTCGGGTCTGGAATGCGCGCACGCGCCGGGGCGTCGGCAAATTCCGGAAAGGCAGCGAATTCCTTTCTGCGTCCCTCGCGTACGGCCTCTTCCAGTTCGCCGGAAAAATCACAGAAAAACAGAAAAGGGCGGCGACTGCCCCATTCCTGTCCCATGAAGAGCAAAGGCGGGCTGGGCGCCAGCAACAAAATCTCGGTCAGTGCCTGCACACGCAGTGCGGGAGCCAGCTGGGTCAGGCGCTCCCCCATGGCACGATTGCCAATCTGGTCGTGGTTCTGCAGAAAATTGACAAAAGCTGTGGGCGGCAGATGCGCACTAGGCTCGCCTCGCCGCTCGCCATCGCGAAAAACAGAGGGGTCGTTCTGATAGGCAAAACCCTCCGTCAGGCACCGCGCCAGATGATGCAAGGGTTGTCCGGCGAAATCACAGTAATAGCCAACCGTCTCGCCGGTAGCCAGCACATGGGCTGCATGGTGGAAATCGTCGTTCCACTGGGCGGTGTAAAAACGGGGTCGACCGGCACTGTCGCGCGCCAGGAAGCGCGCCTGGTTGGCTTCATTCTCCAAAATCAGGTGCACCTCGCGCGCGCGCCTAAAGCAGTCGTGTACGGCCTCGGCCAATGCCTCGAGGATATGGGGCTCGGAATCGTCGGCAATGGCATGCACGGCATCCAGCCGCAAGCCATCGAAACGGTATTCCTCCAGCCAGTAC
>WOZN01000367.1 GCA_011620245.1 Acidovorax sp. | reverse complement strand
TGCCCTGCGCCCAAACGCATCGCTTTGATTTGTGCCGCCAAGCATCGAACACCACACTAGTTTTGCGGCTCCCGCCGCGACACCCGAAAGAGCACATACGCCAGTGCGGCATAGGGCCACAGCCAGCCCAGCCACTGGCCCAGGCCAAGAAAGCGGATGAAGCGCCCTTGCTCCCAGATTTGTAGCGTCTGGGCAAAATAGGCGTTGGCGGGTGCCTGGTTGAGCAGGCCCAGATGCCAGGTGAGCGCCAGCAGCAGCACTGCCGCGCTGGCGCGCTGGGGCAAGGCCAGCAACAGCGCTGCCAGCCCCAGCGCCGCCCACACCCCCACGCGCGTGGGCTGCTCGAGCCAGTTCCAGGCATGGGAAGGCCCCCAGCTCAGCGCCGCCGACAAAGCTGTTACCCCGATCCCCACCACCGCCACGCCAATGGCGAACAGGGCGCGGCGCCCCACATGGCGGATGATGCAATAGCCCAGCAGACAGGGAATCAGCAGCCCGAGGGTCACGCACAGCAGCTCGCCGCCGGGGGACAGGGGCTCCAGCGGCGCATCGCGCACCGGCAGCCAATCGAGAAAAGGTGTGTCGGCCAGCAGGTCTTCGAGACCCTGTTCCAGCCGCTCCAGCACCTGGCCCAGGCCAAAGGGCACCGCCGCCGGAAACAGCAGCGCCGCAGGCCACAGCGCCAGCAGCACCAGCGCACCGCGCGCATCCTGCACGAACCAGCGGGCGCGGAAATCGCTCCAGCGGTCGATGGCACCCCAGCGCTCCAGCAGCGCCGCCGTGCACGCCCCCGCCAGCGTTCCCAGGGCGTTGAGCAGCAGGTCCAGGTTGGAGGGCACGCGCCGGGGCAGGTAGATCTGCAGGTATTCCATCAGCAGCGACAGCAGGGTGCCCGCCAGCGTGGCCAGCAGCACCGCCCCGCGCTCGCGGCCGGAACGCAGCAGCGCCAGCACCAGCAAAAAACCCAGGGGGGCGTAACCGGCCATGTTGATGGCGACATCAAACCCCGTCCAGTAGGGCGGTGGCACCGGGGCCGACAGAAAAACCCAGGGGTCGATGCCCTGGTCGCGCCAGCCGTCAAACGGGAACAGGCTGGCAAAGACGATCAGCGCTGCATGGATCAGCGCCAGCGGCCAGGCAGAGGTCTTGTGCACCGGCGCGGGCTCCCGGGCCTCAGAACGGCTTGACCACCACCAGCACCACGGCAATCAGCAGCAGCAGCACGGGCAATTCGTTGAACCAGCGGAACCACCTATGGCTCTTGCGGCTGGTGCCGGCGATGAGCCGGCGCAGCAGCACCGCGCAGGCGTGGTGGTAGCCGATCACCAGCACCACCACGGCCAGCTTGGCGTGCAGCCAGCCATTGCCCTGAGATACCGGGCCGCGCCCGATGCCATAGCCCAGCCAGAGCCACAGGCCCAGCGCCACGGCGGGCACCGCCAGCATGGTGGTGAAGCGCAGCAGCTTGCGCGCCATCAGCACCAGGCGCTCGCGCTCGGCCACCGAGCCGGGTGCCACCATCGCCAGGTTGACGAAAATGCGCGGCAGATAGAAAAGGCCAGCAAACCAGCTGGCCACGAAAACGATATGTAAGGCTTTGATCCAGAGCATGCCCGCAGTTTAAGGGCCATCGCGCACGGCCACAGCCGGACAAACAACCCGGCAATTGACGACAGCCCTTTGTGCGTTGCTGCAATCCAGGGCGCGGCCCCACCACTGGCGCAGCCAAGGCCGGGTGGCGCCGGGGAACCGGCTTTGCCGGCCACTGGCTCGGGGAAAGGCGCAAAGCGGCTCAGGGGGCTTCATAATTGTTTCCATGCACCTCTCCAGCCCCACGCCCTTCCCACAAAACCGCCCACGCCGCCTGCGCCGTGACGCCTTCACCCGCAACCTGGTGCGCGAGCACGCCATCACGCCCCATGACCTGATCTACCCCGTGTTCGTGCACGAGGGTCAGAACCAGCGCGAGGCCGTGTCCTCCATGCCCGGCGTGGACCGCCTGAGCCTCGATCTGCTGCTGCCCGTGGCCGAGGATTGCGTGAAACTGGGCATCCCCGTGCTGGCGCTGTTCCCGGCCATCGACCCCTGCCTCAAGACGCCCGACGGCAAGGAGGCGCTCAACCCCGAGGGCCTGATTCCACGCGTGGTGCGGGCGCTGAAGAAAGAATTTCCCGACCTCGGCGTGATGACCGACGTGGCACTCGACCCCTATACCAGCCACGGCCAGGACGGTGTGCTCGACGAGACCGGCTACATCATCAATGACGAAACGGTGGAAATCCTCACCAGCCAGGCAATCACCCATGCCGAAGCCGGCGTGGACATCGTGGCGCCCAGCGACATGATGGACGGGCGCATCGGTGCCATCCGCGAGGCATTCGAGCTGCAGGGCCATATCCACACCTGCATCATGGCCTACAGCGCCAAATACGCCAGCGCCTTCTACGGGCCGTTTCGCGACGCCGTGGGCACGCGCGGCGCCCTGGGCAAGAGCAACAAGTTCGTCTACCAGATGGACCCGGGCAACAGCGACGAGGCGCTGCGCGAGGTGGCGCTCGACATCGCCGAGGGCGCCGACATGGTGATGGTCAAGCCCGGCATGCCTTACCTGGACATCGTGCGCCGCGTGAAGGACGAGTTTCGCGTGCCCACGTTCGCCTACCAGGTGAGCGGCGAATACGCCATGCTCAAGGCCGCCGCCGCCAACGGCTGGCTCGACCACGATGCGGTGATGATGGAAAGCCTGCTGGCCTTCAAGCGGGCCGGGGCCGACGGTGTGCTGACCTACTTTGCCCGCGACGTTGCGCGATTGCTTCAAAAATAATAGCTAGCAGCGCTTATCCATAAAGCGCTAGAGGCCATTTTCATACCAAACGCGGGGCGGCATGCGCATCTTCCACATCCACGCCAGCGGCGCGACCGAGCTGAGCGTGCTGCCGAGCCAGCCGCCCAGCAAGGGCTTTTTCTGGATCGCCTGCACGCGCACCGCCTTCGGTGACCAGATCGGGCTGATCCAGGCGTCGCTGCAGGCCATCACCGGCCTGCAACTGGTGGACCTGCATGTCTCGGATCTGCTGAACACGCAGCTGCCTTCGCGCTACGACTACACCTCGCAATACGACCTGCTGGTGTTTCGCCGCCTGGCCACGCTGCAGCCCAAAGCGGCCGAACCGGGCCGAACGCAGGGAACGCAGGGAACGCAGGGAACGGCGGCGGCACCGGTGCGCCAGAGCGGGCCACCGGTGCTGCGCCGCATCGACACCAGCCCGGTGGGGTTTGCCATGTTTGACCAGGTGCTGCTGTCGGTGCACCCCACCGACTGCGCCGTGCGCGATGCCTACGCCGCGCGCCTGCTCGCCACCGCCCCCACCGACCCACGCGAGAGCCGCGCCAGCCCGGCACCCGGCACGCGCCTGCCGTCCAGCACGGCAGACCTGATGCTGCGCGTGGTCAACCTCATGGTAGATGGCTACCTGGACCTGCGCCGCGAACTCACGCGCCAGCTCGATCACTGGCAGACCGAGCTGCTCAAGCCCCGCGCACGCTACGTGAACTGGAGTTCGCTGCTTGAAGCGCGCCTGTCGCTGCACCAGCTCGATGACATTTGCGAAGACCAGTGCACCGCCGTGCAAGACTGGATTGACGAACTGGAAACCTGGGCCATGCCCGAAAGCAGCGCCGGCCAGCGTGACCTGGACCTGCTCAAGGTGCGCAGCCGCGACGTGCTCGAACATATCGAACGCGTGGTGCGCCATGTACGCCGCCTCGAACAAAGCACCGAAACCGCGGTGCAGATGCATTTTTCGGTGCAAAGCAACCGCACCAACGACATCATGCGCACGCTCACCTCGCTGACGGCGGTGTTTTTGCCGCTGAACCTGATCGCGGGCATCTTTGGAATGAACTTCGAGTTCGTTCCGCTGGTGCACAAGCAGGGCGGCTTCTGGTGGGCCATGGGCTCCATGATCACGATTGCCGTGGGCCTGGTGGCGCTGTTCTGGCGCAAACGCTACCTGGCGCGCACCAGCGGGCATTGACCCTTGCCGCGCAGCCCTGCCGCGCCCCGAGCCGTCCGGAAAACGCCTCTACCCCACGTGCTGCGCAAAGAAGGTCAGGGTGCGGTCACGTGCGGCCAGGGCCGAGGCTTCGTCATACGACCCACGCTGGTCACAGTTGAAGCCATGGTCGGCGTCATACATATGCACCTGCACTTCGGGGTGCGCGCGCGCAAAGGCCTGCACGCTGTCCACCGAGATCCAGGGGTCGCGCTGGCCAAAATGCGCCAGCACAGGCACCCGCGGCTGGCGCGCCACCTCGTCCGCATCGGTCATGCCACCGCCGTAGTAGCACACCGCCGCCGCCAGGCCCTGGAGGCTGCAGGCCGCTCGCCATGTCAGCAGGCCACCCCAGCAAAAGCCCACGATGCCCACCTTGCCGCCGGACTGCCGGGCAGCGTAGTCGATGGCGGCCTGGATGTCGGGCATGACACCGTCGCCGGGCAATGCATCCACTGCTGTCTTGAAGCCGAAGCCCACGCCCATGTCGGCCTCGCTGTAGCCCAGATCCACATTCGGCTGCACGCGCGCAAAAGTGGCGGGTGCCACCGCCAGATAACCCCGCGCCGCCAGGCGGTCGGCCACTGAGCGAATATGCGAATTGACCCCGAAGATCTCCTGCAGCACCACCACGGCGCCGCGCGGTGTTCCGTCGGGCTGCGCCACCCAGGCGGGCACCGTAAAACCGTCTTTCGACGTCAAATTGACAAACTGACCCATGCAATTGCTCCTTGAGAAGAAAAAAGGACTGTGGCACGAAGTAGAACCACCGCCACCTACCGAAACATTCCGGCCCCATGCCGGGATGCTGTAATGCACTCCATTCTTGCAGGAGACCGGCTCTGGACAAAGTGCAACGCTTCACCGCCACCGCAACCCCTTTGCTCATTCCTGGAAACCGCCGATGGATATGAAACCCCTCATCACCTTGCTGGCCATCGTAAACCCGCTGGCCATCGTGCCGTTTTTCATCCACTACACGCAAGGGTTTTCCAGCGAACAGCGCCGCCGCACCATCCGCACAGCGGCCCTGGCATCGTTTTGCGTGATTGCAGCCTGCGCCTTGCTGGGCCTGCAGATTCTGGAGTTCTTCAACATCTCGCTGCAGAGCTTTCAGGTGGGCGGCGGCATGCTGCTGCTGATCAGCGCCATGAACATGCTCAACGCACAACCGGCCGAGGCCAAGACCCGCACGAACGAACTCGAAGAGGGCGCAGAAAAGGCCGCCGCGGGCAGCAGCATTGCCGTGGTGCCCCTCACCATTCCCCTGCTCACCGGGCCTGCCAGCATGTCCACCGTGGTGATCTACGCCGACCGTGCGCAAACCTTCTGGCAGCACGCCGCACTGGTGGGCTACGGCGTGGTGATCGGGCTGGCCACGGCCCTGTGCTTTTCGCTCGCCGATCCGATTGCGCGCGTGCTGGGCAAGACCGGCATCAACGTGATGACAAGGCTGATGGGCCTGATCCTGGCGGCACTCGCCGTGGAGGTGATGGCCGACGGCCTGGGCAAGCTGTTTCCCATTCTCGTGGCAAGGTAGTGGCTGGGAAGGCGTGGCCGTTTCCAGGTTCAGCCCAGCACCGCCCAGGTGTGGCACGCCGTCCCCGCCGCAACGAATCCATGCCATACCGCATGGGCGTACCGGATGCGGGCGTCCAGCACAAAGAAGATCACCCCAAAGGTATAGCAGCAGCCTCCGGCCACCAGCCATTGCGCACCCGCCGGCGAAGCACGCTCCAGGATGGGCACCGCCGCCAGCAACACCAGCCATCCCATCGCCAGATACCCGCCCGTCGACAGCCAGGGCGATGCCAGGCGGTCCATTGCCTTGAGCGCCATGCCTGCAATGGCCACCAGCCACACCAGTGCAAGGATGGTGCCGCTCCATGGACCCCCGAGATGCCCTGACGCAAAAGCCGTGTAGCTGCCCGCAATGAACAGAAACACTGCGCCGTGGTCCAGCTTCAGAAAAACCTGCTTGGCCCGGCCCTCGGGCAGGGCGTGGTAAACGGTGGACGCCAGGTACAGCCATACCATCGTCGCCACGAAAACGCAGACACCGGCAAAGCCCTCGGCACTCAGGCTCCGCGCCCAGGACACCAGCCAGGGACCCGCGCCAATGGCGGCGATCAATGCCGCCCCGTGGCTGGCGGCATTGGCGATTTCCTCGCCCCGGCTTTGCGGGCGCCAGGCATTGCCGGATTGGGAGAACTGGTCCATCATGCCGCTCCTAATGTGGCAGCGCGGTCTGCTGGCGATCGCGCCAGGCGTGGTAGCGCGCCCGCTGCAAGGCAAAGAACTCCACCGCCCCCCAAGCCAGGGCACAGCCCACCAGGCCGCACAGCATCAGCCAGCGGGCGGCTTCAATCCTGCGCCGGCGCAGGGGTCGTGAATTCTTCATAAGAGAAACAGTCGTTGCCTGGCAAATCGAGCCAACGCCAGGTTTCATCGAACAATTCGTCGAAGAGTCTCTGCAATCCGAGCAGTTTCCACAGCATGCGAAGCCTTTGGAGAATGTTGTTGGCTGCTGCAACTTACCTGCGCTGTGTGACAGTTTGGCGTCTATCGGCGCATTTGCCACACCCGCATTGTCGATTGACACGGCAGGCAAAGCGGGCAGTATGCTGCGATATCCACCTGTTGCCAAACCGCCCTCCACCACCGTGCCTCAAAACGTTCTGCCCGAACTGCTGGCCCTGGAAAAGATCATGGAACTGGGTGGCTCGGACCTTCAGGTCCGTGTGGTGCGCGAGGTCCACGCTGCGCCGGGCCTGAACTTTCCCATCTATTCGATTGGCATTGGCAACGACAGCCCCCATATTCCCGCGGTCGGCTTTTTTGGCGGCGTGCATGGCCTGGAGCGCATTGGCGCCGAAGTGGTGATTGCCTATCTGCAGAACATCGTCATGCGGCTGCACTGGGACACCACGCTGCGCCAGCAGCTCGAGCATGTGCGCCTGGTGTTCATGCCCATCGTCAACCCCGGCGGCATGTGGGCGGCCACGCGCGCCAATCCGAACGGGGTGGACCTGATGCGCAATGCGCCGGTGGAGGCCCTGGACCGCGTACCCTTTTTGATGGGCGGCCAGCGGCTGAGCGCCGGCCTGCCCTGGTACCGCGGCCAATTTGGCGAACCGATGGAGATCGAAAGCCAGGCGCTGTGCGAGGTGGTCCGCGCCGAACTGCTGCCCCGTCCGTTCAGCATTGCGCTGGACTGCCATTCGGGTTTCGGCTTACGGGACCGCCTGTGGTTTCCGTTTGCCCACACCAGAAAGCCCATTTCGCACCTCAACGAGCTGCATGCGCTCAAGAACATCTTCCTGCAGGCGCACAGCCACCACCAGTACATCATCGAACCCCAGAGCGCCCAGTATCTGGCCCACGGCGACCTGTGGGACTACCTGTATCTGCAGTCGGGCGAGCACCCTGAGCGCATCTTTCTGCCGCTGACGCTGGAAATGGGCTCGTGGATCTGGATCAAGAAGAATCCGCGCCAGTTGTTCTCGCGCATGGGCATCTTCAACCCCCTGATCAACCACCGCCAGCAGCGGGTGCTGCGCCGGCATCTGGCGCTGCTCGATTTCCTGTCGCGCGCGGCCTGCAGCTATCAGCGGTGGGTGCCCGGCGCGGAACATTACGAGCAACGCCGCGCCGACGCGCTGGCCGAATGGTATTGAGCCGCCCCATGGACACCTGGATCCTGCTGCGCGGCCTGACGCGGGAAACCGCCCACTGGGGCCGCTTTGCCAGTGATTTCGGGGCCGCGCTGCCCCATGCCCGCGTCGTGGCGCTTGATCTGCCGGGCAACGGCCTGTTCCATGCCCGGCCAAGCCCGCTCACCGTGCGGGGCATGGTGGCGGCATGCCGCGCCGAACTGGCCCGGCAAGGGCTGCATCCCCCTTTTCACCTGTTCGCCATGTCGCTGGGTGCCATGGTGGCCACCGAATGGGCCCGCGCAGCGCCCATGGAAATCAGGGGCTGCGTTCTGGTAAACACCAGCTTTCGCCCGTTCAGTCCCTTCTTCTACCGGCTGCGGCCTCGCAACTATGCTGCGCTGCTGGGACTGGCCCTGCTTCCCCGGCCGGCCGAGTCGATCGAGCGCACGGTCTGGCGGCTTACGAGCAATACCCCCACCGTGCGCAATTCCGTCATTGGCGACTGGTGCGCCGCCCGCGCCCGGCACCCCGTGTCGACCGCCAATGCCATTCGCCAGTTGGTGGCGGCAGCCCGCTACCAGGCGCCCGCGACGGCGCCCAGCCCCCCTGTCCTCCTGCTCGCAAGCCAGAACGACCATTTGGTCAACAGCCGCTGCTCGCTGGCGATTGCCCAGCACTGGCACTGTGCCCTGGCCCTGCACCCCCATGCAGGACATGATCTGCCGCTGGATGATCCCCAGTGGGTGATCGAACAGGTACGGCAGTGGCTGCAGCGCGCTGGCTGCTCGCAGAAGGCCGCGGCCACGGACTGATCACGCGCCTGCCCCGTCCTGCGGCGGTTTGCGCCTTGCCCTGCGCCAAAACGCATCGCCTTGATTGGTGCCGCCAGGCATCGAACACTGCACCTGCCTGGTCGAAAGCAGCAGGACAACGCTGAGCTGGGGTCAACACCCCGCAGCCCGCCAGCGCCGGTGGCGCCCATGGTCCACAGCATCTGCGTGAACCAGGAAAGGCGTGCGTGTCGCGTGTCAGCCCGGGGAAATGTTCAGGCCACGGTTTCTGCCGTGGCCGCGGTGCGCTCCTCCGAGCAACTGGAGCCACCGCAGCCGTGGATCAACCCCTCGGGCAACGCATCGGGGGCATGCACCAGGCCGGTTGCCGCGTCAAAGCCCACCCGGCGCACATGCTGAGCCAGCGCCGCATCCATGCTTTGCGCATGCTGGGGAAACCACAGCGCCAGTTCGGCCGCCATGGCGCGCACCACATGCAATTCACCCTTGTCCGCCACGCGCGCGGCGCCTTCGCGCATGACCTGCAGCACCACCTTGTGCTGCAGGGCGTGGCAGTTGCCTGCAGCAAAGCCGGTGGACGCCATCCAGGCGTCCTCCTGGCCAAAATGCTGTTCGGTGTGCTCCACCAGGGCCTGCCAGGCGGCCACGAGCATCGCGTCATCGGCCGCCTCCACCGCAGCCAGAAGATCCACGAACTCGCGGTGGGTGTCATCCATGAGCGGCAGGTCCAATGCCAATGCCTCCGACCATTCCAGTGCAGCCATTTTTGATTCCTTGTGTCACGAAAGGGCGTGAGCTTAAGGCGCCAGGCCATGCCATGTGTTGACGCAAGTCATGGGCATGGCGCACCCCATCCCGCGGCTGTTATGACTCTGATGGCCCAAGGCCGGGCCAGTTTGCGTTGAAAAGCAACTTGCTCCCCCAAAAGTCCCCCACAGGGCATTAGAGCGGGTAGTGTGAAAACGCACCCCACAACGGAAAAAGCCCTAGAACATCACTGTTCTAGGGCTTACCGTTTGGTGCGGCTGGCAGGAATCGAACCCACGACCCCTTGGTTCGTAGCCAAGTACTCTATCCAGCTGAGCTACAGCCGCTAAGCGTTGAATTATAGCATGGATTTTAGACTAATCCAGAATCCAGACTATTTTGATAAGCACCTGCATCATCTGCGTCATTTGCGTCAGTACCTACCCATCCAAATCACGGATGCAATTGTAATGTGCCCTGAACGGCCCCTGATCCAGACTCATGAAATTCTCATCTGATGCTACGCAGTCCCCACCTGACAGGCTGTGCAGATGAAAAAAGCCGACCTGGCGTGCGGCATAAAAGCCGTTGAGCGCAACGCGTTGATCGCAGATGGCCCCGCTGGTGCGATCGCAAGGCGCCCAGGGCACGCGCCAGGCGTTGAAGTTCGATTTGGCGCGGGAGACAAAGAACGCTCCGGCCTGATGCAGGCGATACAGCCTGGCGAAGTCCAGATAGCCGCGATCCATCACGTAGAACGCGCCCGCCTCGGCTGTCAGCATGTCCAGCACATTCACGTCGTGCAGCTTGCCATCGCTGATGTGGATGAACGCGGGAATCGGGCCCCGCAAATCCAGCAGGGTATGCAACTTGATGGCCGCCTCGGTTTGGCGAAATGGCGCCCAGTCGAGCAAGCTGTACATGCCTGCCAACATGGAGCATGCACATCCAATTTCAATGATTCAGTGGACTGGCGCAAGCCGTCCTCCGTGAAAACCCTGATAGGCGAGATCGCGGTCTCGCGGTAATGTCCGAACATTAGAATGTCCGGGCTGATGCGCAGATGACCCTGATCGCCCCACCCCACTGCACCGACCACCGGCAAGCGTCAGCGCGCGCCGTCGGCCGTATCTCGAAGAATTCAACCTGGAAACGGCAGTTGACCGCTTTGCATCCCTTTGCCAAGCCGCATGAAATCAAGCGTTGACGGCTTCGATGGCGTTCACCTCATGGGTGAGAGCGCTATGCACCTGCCGTTTCCAGGTTCAAGGTCGGCGACGTATTCATGACCTTCGTGTGAAACGTTCCGACCCCCCAGCGCGGCCACAGCGTCCAGGACGCCGCCCGATACCAGGCGACGCCTCCACCATCAGAGGACCCAAGAGACATGACGAAAGACAATGACACCATCTCCGCACGGCTGGCTCGTTTCGCTGGCGAATTGCGACCCGAGGACATCCCGGCCCAGGTGCTGGAGCGCGCCAAGTACCTGATCCTCGACGCCGTCGGGATCGCGTGGGCCTCTACACAATTCGACTTCGCGCATCGCGCCCTCTCGGCGCTGACCGAACTCTCGGCCAACCAGGGCGACACACCCGTCTTCGGGCTGGCGCAGCGCCTGCAAGCGCGCGACGCAATGCTGCTCAACGGGCTGCTGGTGCACGGCCTGGATTTCGACGACACGCACGCGCGCGGCGTGATCCATGCCACCGCAAGCTGCCTGCCGAGCGCGCTCGGGGTGGCTGCGCTGGCCAACCTCGATGGCCGCTCGCTGCTGGCTGCCTATGTCGTGGGCATGGAAGCGTCGACGCGTCTGGCTTCGGTTGCCAAGGGCGGCTTCCACCAGGTTGGGTTTCATCCAACGGGGCTCATCGGCGCGTTCGGCTGCGCGCTGATCGCCGGGCGCCTGCTCGGCCTGACGGGCAAGCAGCTCGAGGACGCGCAAGGCATCGCGCTGAGCGTCGCTTCAGGCAGTATGGAATTCCTGCAGGACGGCGCTTGGACGAAGCGCATGCACCCCGGCTGGGCCGCTGTCGGCGGCTACACGGCCGCCACGATGGCGCGGCACGGCTTTGCCGGTCCGCGCCAGGCATATGAAGGGCGCTTCGGCCTGTTCCGGAGCCACCTGGGCACGTTGATGGACCAGGCCGACCTGTCGCTCGCCACCGAAGGCCTCGGTGAGGTGTGGGAGGTGCCGCTCGTCTCGATCAAGCCAATTGCGGCCTGCCACTTCACGCATGCGAGCGCCGACGCTGCCGCAATCCTGCATGACAAGCACGGCCTGACGGCCTCCGACATCGCGTCGGTGCGTGTGCTGGTGCCAGCCGAAGTCGTCAAGACCGTGTGCGAACCGGTCGCGACCAAGCAGCGCCCGCAAAACAGCTACGACGCACAGTTCAGCATCCCATACGCAGTGGCCACCTGCCTGCTGCGCGGCAGCTTCGGCCTGCAGCACCTGGAAGACGCGGCGCTGCAGGACGCCGAGGTCATCGCGCTCGCGCACAAGGTGAAGTACGAAATCGACCCAAACTCGCCGTTCCCCAGGTACTACTCCGGCGAGGTCATCGTCACGACCACCGACGGGCGCGAGTTGCGCCATCGCGAGGAGGTCAACCGCGGCGCGTCCGATCGGCCGCTTTCGGGCGCGGAGATCGAGAAGAAATTCATGGGCAATGCGACGCTGGCTGCCAGCGCGGCGCGCGCGCAGCAGTTGATGGAGACGGTACTGACGCTCGACAGCGCTTCGACCGCCCGCGGGCTGGCGCAGGCCCTGGCCCGCTGAGACACGCACAGGAATCAAAAGCATGAAGAACGACATCAACGACGAGCAACCGATCCTGGACGCCGTCGACAAATTCCTCGAATCGCAGGTGCGCCCCTACGCGCACCAACTGGAAAAGGAAGACATCTACCCGGCGGAGATCGTCGAGCGGATGAAGGAAATGGGCCTGTTCGGTTGCACCATCGATGCCGAATACGGCGGCATGGGGCTATCGGCCTCCACGTACGCCAAGATCATCGAGCGCATCGCCTCCGTGTGGATGTCGATCTCCGGCATCATCAACTCGCACCTGATCATGGCGTGGGCGGTGCAGCGCAATGGCACCGAGGAGCAGAAGCGCCATTACCTGCCGAAGTTCGCGACCGGTGAGCTGCGCGGTGGCGTGGGCCTGACGGAGCCGGACGCCGGCACTGATCTGCAGGCGATCCGCACGACTGCGGTGCGCGACGGCGACCATTACGTGATCAACGGCACCAAGACCTGGATCACCAACAGCATGTACGGCAACACGATTGCGCTGCTGGTGAAGACCGATACGCACGCGCAGCCCCGCCACAAGGGCATGAGCCTGTTCATCGCCGAGAAGGGCCCGGGTTTCATCGTGACGCGCAAGCTGGAGAAGCTCGGCTATCGTGGCATCGACACCTGTGAGCTGCAATTTGACAACTATCGCGTTCCGGCCGACCGCCTGATCGGGGGCGTAGAAGGCAAGGGCCTGCAGCATGTGCTGAACGGTCTGGAGCTGGGACGCATCAACGTGGCGGCGCGCGGGGCGGGCGTGGCGCGTGCGGCGCTGAAGGAGGCGACCGCCTACTCACAGCTGCGCAAGACCTTCGGCAAACCGATCTGCGAGCACCAGGCGATCCAGCTGAAGCTGGGGGAGATGGCAACGCGCTGCGAGGCCGCGTCCCTCCTCGTGCTGAACGCCGCCCAGAAGTTCGACCGCGGCCAGCGGTGCGACATGGAAGCCGGCATGGCGAAGTATTTCGCCACCGAGTCCGCCATGGAGAACGCGCTGGAGTGCATGCGCATCCATGGCGGCTACGGCTACTCGAAGGAATTCAACGTAGAGCGCCTGTACCGGGACGCGCCGCTGCTGCTGATCGGCGAAGGGACCAATGAAATGCAGCGAATCATCATTGCCAAACAGCTGATCGAACGGAACCCCGCATGAAGTTGCCCCTTGAAGGTCTGCGCATCGTCGCAGTCGAGCAGTACGGCGCCGGTCCGTTCGGAAGCCAGCACCTGGCCGGGGCCATGGGCCTGCAAGCGGGTGAAAAATGGGCCGCTGCGCCCGATGTGCAGCCGGCGACTTCCAAGGCCCACAGGCTCCTGGGATGAACGCATTGCCCGGTGCGGAGATCATCGCGACGAAGCCCCAGTACGTGCTGGTGGCGCAAGCATTGATCGATGACATTCGCCGCGGCCACTACGCGGTCGGCGCCCTGTTGCCGTCCGAGTTCGCCCTGTGCACCCAGTTTGGCGTGAGCCGGCACACCGTGCGAGAGGCCATGCGGCTGCTGATCGAGCGCGGCTTGGTGACGCGGCAGCGCGGCATCGGCACGACCGTCACGTCCCGCGAGCAGCGGGCGCACTACACGCAGTCCACTGCATCTGTGGGCGACCTGCCGCAGTATGTCGAGGAGACGCGGCTGGTGACCAAGGAAGTGAAGGACGTCCTCGCGCTAGGAGAACTGTCGGAACTGCTGGCCTGCCCGGCCGGGCAGCGCTGGTTGTATGCCCGCGGCTTTCGCTACGTCGGCCGCAGCAAGGACCCCATCGCGCTCACCGACATCTACATCAATGCGGCGTATGCCGGCATCAAGGGGCTCATTAGAGCGCCTGACGTGCCGGTTTACACCCTGATCGAGCGCCAGTACGGGGAGCGAGTGGCCGAAGTGAAACAGCGCATCGACGCAAAGGTCATCTCGGCGGACGAGGCAAAGGCACTGAAGGTGGCCAGCGGCAGCGCGGGACTGGTGATCACGCGCCACTACTACGCGGTGTCCGGGCGCCTGCTCGAGGTGGCCGTGAACCTGCATCCGGCGGAGCGCTTCTCATACTCGATGTCGCTGCGCCCCGCGCCCCTGTAGACGCCATGGGCGACACACTCAAGACCCTGGTCGCCACGCTGGCCGTGCAGACACTTGACTCGATGGCCTTGCTGACCGTGCCTGTGCTGGCGCCTCGCACTGGTCATCGTGGCAGCCGCTTGCGTGGTGGTCGCGCTGCTCGCACAGCTGATCCGCGAAGCGCTCGACGGCGACCGCGAACCGCGGCGGCGGAGCACGGTACCGGATTCGGTATCTCGTTCGCGTTCCTTGCGTTACCCGCTATCGCCTGCGCCGCGTGGCTGTGGTTGTCGCACCGCTCGGCACGCCGCCTTCAACTCAAGGAGTCCCTTTCGTCATGAGCGAGAAGTCGTTCCTGTTCGTCCCCGGTGAACGGCCGCAACGTTTCGACAAGGCCTGCGCCGCGGGCGCCGATGCCGTGATCCTCGACCTCGACGACGCGGTCGCGCCGACCGGCAAAGGCGCCGCCGGCTGCGCTGTCGGCAAAATAACTGCAACAAGGTGGCTGCGCGGGGCTGCGCATGAACGGCACCGACATACCTTGGCACAACGAAGATCCTGCCCTGTTGGACTTGCCCGGCGTGCCGCGGGTGCTGCTGCCGAAGGCCGAGCGAGCCGGCAAACTGCAGAGTCGCTGGCGCAGCGCATGCGCATCGAAACGCCACTGATGCCGCTGCTGGAGACGGCCCCGTCGGTCTGGCGAGCACGCGCGAACAGGCGTCGGTTGCGGGCGTGCAGCGCCTCGCATTCGGCTCGGTCGATTTTCAATTCGATCTTTCGATCCAGGGCGACTGCGAAGCGCTGCTGTTTGCGCGCTCGCAACTGGTGCTTGCCTCTCGCGTGGCCGGTGTACTGACATGAGTGTTTCGATTCACGCCGGCTTCGTCACTGACGAAGCCGCCTTCATGGCGCAGCATCTACCCCTGCAGGGCGCGCGCGTGGTTGAACTGGGATGCGGCAAGGCCGAAGTCGCGCGCCGCCTGCTGGAGCAGCATGGCGTCGCGGAAGTCACAGCGTTCGAAGTGGACGAGCGCCAACACGCCGCGAACCTGGCTGCCGCGACCGTCCCGGGATTGCGTTTCGCCGCTGGCGGGGCCGAATGCATCCGGCTCGCCGATGCCTGCTGCCACGGCGTCATGATGCTCAAGTCGCTACACCATGTGCCGCTGCCGCTCATGGACCAAGCCATGCGCGAGATCGCACGCGTCCTCATGCCGGGCGGCTGGCTGTACGTGAGCGAGCCGGTGTATGCCGGCGAGTTCAACGATTTGGTCAGGCTCTTCCACGACGAGGGCGAGGTGCGCGCCGCAGCATACGCCGCGTTGCTGCGCGCGGTAGAGCTCGGCGTGCTGTCCTGGGACAAGGAAATGGTCTTCGACACACCGCTTCACTTCAGCGACTATGAAGATTTCCATCGCCGCATCGTGCAGGTGACGCATTCCGACCATGGTTTGTCGCCGGAGCTCGACCGCCAGCTTCGCGAGCGCTTCCAGCATCATGTGGGCGAGGATGGCGCTCGGTTTGTGCGGCAGATGCGCATCAATTTCCTTTCGCGGCCGATGCGCGCACAGTCCAGCGCCGCCGATGGCTGCCCTCAGCATCGGCCGGTCGCTTGCGATGTCAGCTGCGGCTCGGAGAGAATTTCTACATGAAGAAGTCCAAGTTTTCAGACAGCCAGATCATGCAAGCGCTCAAGCGTGTGGAAGCTGGTCGTCATTGCTCCCGCATGCACGAGCGCGATGTAGCCATCAATCAGGCTCGGCGAAACTTTCAGCCTAGAAACGGCGGTTGGATGCGCCTGCCGGTGCCGTGATCGGGGTGCCAGGCAA
>WOZN01000259.1 GCA_011620245.1 Acidovorax sp. | reverse complement strand
TGATTTCATGCGGCTTGCCAAGGGATACAAAGCGGTCAACTGCCGTTTCCAGGATGATGGGTGAGCCGCCCGGTTTGTGACGTACCATCTCACCCCGAGTGGTCCCATCCCGAGACCCATCAAGGAGGATCTATGGCCAAAGGACAAATGCACAACAACAAGATGGCGAAAAAGCCCAAGAAAGACACATCGCCCCCCAAGGAAGGCCACGGCTCTGACCGCCCCATGCCGCCCATGACCACGGTGATCCCGCGCGGCAAAGACAAGAACAAATAGGCGATACCGGCTTTGCGATGGGGCAAGGAGGTCTGAGCGACCAAAGGGCCGAAGCCATGGGCAGGGCTCAGGGCTCGCGGTGCCGCTGCGCCCACAGTCCAAGCCATGAGCGGCTGTCCTGCATCATGGGCAGGGCTCAGGGCTCGCGGGTGCCGCTGCCCTTCTTCTTGCGGTTTTCGCGGGCCTGCTTCCTGGCATCGCGCTCGGCGTCCGCCAGTGCACCGGCGGCCCGCCAAGCTTCGAACTCGGCTGGTGTTTCCAGCGTGATGCGGCCCAGGATGGCGCTGCGGAAATCGGTCATCACGATCTCGGCGGTTTTCTGCAGGTTCACGCGCCCCCCGCCCAGCATGGCGCCGCGCTTTCTGCCAATGGCTTCGAGCAGGTCTTCATCGTGCATGGTGGCCATGGCGCCGGCGGGCAGGCCCAGCTTGTAGCGCGCCTCCAGCAGGGGCGCATAGTGCTGCTGCAGGCGGCGCAGCAGCTCCAGCGCCACCAGTTCCTCGTCATACGCATTGCGGCCAATGGCGCCGCTGGCGGCCAGGTTGTAGCCGCTTTCCACCACCGCGATGCGCGGCCACAGCATGCCGGGCGTGTCCCACAGGTAAAAATCGTCGGCCAGCGTGATGCGCTGCTCCAGCTTGGTGATGCCGGCCTCGTCGCCCGTCTTGGCCTGGCGCTTGTTGGTGAGGGTGTTGATGAGCGTGGACTTGCCCACGTTGGGCACGCCGCAGATCAGCACGCGCATGGGCTTGGCCATGCCGCCACGGTTGGGCGCCAGCAGGTGGCAGCCTTCGATCAGCTTGCGCGCCGGCGCTGCGTCCTGCGCATCCAGCGCCACGGCCCGCGTGCCCGGCAGGGCGTTGTACCAGTCCAGCCACAGCGCAGTGCGCTCGGGGTCGGCCACGTCCTGCTTGTTGAGCACCTTGAGCGTGGGCTTGTGGCCCGTGAGCTCGGCCAGCAACGGGTTGGCGCTGGAGCCCGGCAGGCGCGCATCCAGCACCTCGATCACCACGTCAATGTCCTTGATGCGTTCGGTGATGGCTTTCTTGGTCAGGTGCATGTGACCGGGGAACCACTGGATGGCCATGGAGGTTCTTTCGTTCATTCTTGGGGCAGGCGGGGTGACAAGGATAATCCTGGAAACAGCAGTTGACCGCTTTGCATCCCTTGCCAAGCTGCATGAAATCAAGCGCTGACGGCTTCGATGGCGTTCACCTTGTGGGTGAAAGCGCTATGCACCTGCCGTTTCCAGGAAAATCGCGTCCCGTTCCCTTTCGCTCCACTCCCGCCATGCCCTCACCCGCAAACCGCCCCGCCAGCCCCGCCGACAAGGCCGATAAAGAGCTTTTGTTCAAGGGCGTCACCTGCGCTCTGATCGGGCTGGTGGTGCTGATTGCCCCCTGCGTGGCGCGCTCGCCCAGCGTGCAGGACATCATGGTGCAGTCGGCGCTGGTGGGCTGGTTCGCGCTGGTGCTGGGCGGCGGGTTTCTGGTGCGCCATGCCATGCGCCGGGCGGCGGCCAAGGCCCGCGGCCGGTCGTGACGGCGGACCTTCTGGCGCAGTGGCCCGCCCGCGCCACCGACGGCCCCCTCGGCCCGCGCCATGTTCGAAGTGCTACAGCAGCAGGCCCGCGCCCAGGCCCTGGCGCTGCGGGCGCCCCCGCCAGAGCCCAGCACCTGCTGCGGGCACGGCGCTGCTACGGCTGCTACAGCTGCTACAGCTGCGTGTAGAAGGGCTATCTCGATGCGGCCGAATACTGGCGGCAGAAGGCGTTGCTGCAACTGGCGCAACCACAGAAAACACCGGCAGCAAGGCCTGCCAATGCAACGCGGTGAACGCCTGGATGGCCAGGCCGCCTCACGCCGCCCAAAAACCTGCCGCCGTTCCCAGCCCATGCAGCAAGGCGGCGGCAATGCCCAGCACCAGCGCCTGGCGCAGGCGCCCGGGGCCGCGGGCATGGCGCAGCAATCGCAGCGCACCCGCCAGCGACAACGGCAGGGATGCCAGCGCCCACAGCACGGGCGTTGGCAGCACCCCCAGCACCACAAACGCGGCCAGGCCACCATGCGCCAGCAGCGCCAGCGCCAGGTAAAGCACTGCGGCACGCTCGGGCGTGAGGCGCACCACCAGCGTACGTTTGCCCACCAACGCGTCGGGCACTGCATCAGGAAAGCCATTGGCGATCAGGATGTTGGCGATCAGCAGTGCATAGCTGCCCCCTGCCGCCAGGGGCGCCAGGGCGAATTGGCCCCGCTGCACATAGTCGGCGCCCACCACCATGAGACCCCAGGCCAGCCCCACGGCCAGCTCGCCCAGGCCGCGTGACATCAGTGCCAGCGGCGGCATGGAATAGGCCCAGCCCAGCAGCAGGCCCGCCAGCCCCACCAGCGCCAGTGCGGGGCCGCTGTGCCAGGTCAGCCACAGGCCACCCAGCACAACCGGCGCCAGCAGCGCCAGCGCGAGATTGCGCATGTCTCGGGCGCGCACCACGCCCCGCTGCACCAGACGCGAACCGCCAGTGAAAGGAAACAGCCCCTGCGTGTTGGCCTCGTCGGCGCCGTTGAGCGCGTCGGCATGGTCATTGAGCATGTTGGCCGCCGCGTGCAGCAGCAACGCCAGCAGCAGCGTGAGCAGCGCAAGCGCCCCGGAAACACCGCCTGCGGCCTGCGCCGATGCGATGCCCACCAGACAGCCCACTGCGGTGATGCTCAGAAAACCCGGGCGTGCCATGCGCAGCCCCAACGCGAACCGGTGTGCGACAAAGGCCATCCTTGGAGCAAAGGACATGCGGAAAACCCTGACCCCCGGGCCAACCGGGCCGGTAAATAAGGGCTCGCAAAGCAATAACTTGTACTTTTGCCTAGGAGGCTGTCGGACTTGGAGCGTCGATCAGCGAAAACCGAAGGTTTCGCCAAAATGGGCCCCAGCGAGGACAGTTTTTGCCGGATTTGCAGCCCCATAGCCCGGCCATGGGGCAAAAAAACGGTGAACGATGGACCGCTGCGGCCGATTTGCA
>WOZN01000417.1 GCA_011620245.1 Acidovorax sp. | reverse complement strand
TGCTGTCAGTGCGAGCGAGGCCTCGTCCTGGAGCGCCGGGCTGGCCAGGCCGCAGTCGCCCGCCGCCAGGGCCAGCAGGTCCAATTCCGCAAGATCAAGGCGTTCGGCGCCATCGACGACCTGTATCGAAGCCTGGTACAGCCCATGGTGGGCATTGAGCAGCCGGGCATATCCGTCACCGTCAAAAGCCTCCAGGCGCAACAAGGCAATGCGCAAGGCCTCCTGTGCTGCCTGCAGGTTGTGCAGGTGACCGGGCATCTCGCTTTGGCGCAGGCGCCATTGCGCCTGGGCCTGCTCCGCCGATGTCTGAAATTCGCTGCGGCGCAAATGCAGCAGGCTTTCCAGCCGCGTGCGTTCACTCTGGATCTGCCCCAAAGCTGCATCGCGTTGGGCGCGCCATTGCAGTGGCATGGAAAAGTCCACGCCCACAAAAGTGTTGCGGCCGTTCGGTCCCCCGACATCGTGGCTGATTCCTTGTGCCACCGAGATGCTCGCTTCAAGTCCCGTGCGCTGCACGGTTTCGGCGATCTGGTCCCAGGTATTGAGTTCCAGTTGAGTCAGCACGATGGGCGGGTGCTGGTCTGCTTGGGCCAGCAGCGCATCCTCGCTTCGGCAGGATTCGGGCCAGGCCATGGGCTGGGTCTGGATGGCGGGTTGCGGCAGGTTGGTCAGGCGTGCCAGTTCACGCACGCTTGCTTCCTGCTGGGCGCGCTGGCTGTCGCGGGCCGCTTGCACGGTGTCGAACAGTCCCAGCAGCTTGAGCCGTTCGGCCTGCAGCAGGACGCCAGACTCCCGGCGGTGCAGCAATTGGTCCTGGGCCTGTGGCTGCAGGTCCAGAAAGGCTTGTGCGATTTGCACCCGCTGTGCGCTGCGCAGGTGACGCACATAGGTCCGCCGCACGGCCTGCACGGCTTCCTGCTGCGCCTGGCGCAGCCGCACCTGGCCTTGCCCCACGGCGAGCTCGGCCTCGTGCACGCTGCGCATCTGGGCGTCACGGCTTGCGAGCAGGGGCCAGCGCACCCCGAGCTGGACATTGAAGCGCTGGTAGTCGCGGCTGAGGGTGTCGGTGACGGCTTCGCGCGTTGCACTCACGCCCGTGCCGCCAAACAGCCGGGCGCCCTGGCTGGCGCGGGCCGTGCCGGTGCGGTGCGCCGCCAGGTCTTGCTCGGCCTGGGCCAGCCTGACCGTGGGGGCTGCCGTGAGCGCCCAGTTTTCCAGTTCGGCCAGGGATGCGCCAGCGCCAAGCGGTGGGGCCAGCGTAGGCGATGCCACGGCACCCATGCCCCACAGTGCGAGACACAGTGGCATGGCCAAGGCCATGAACGAATTTTTCACCCGGTGTTTCAGCATCTCAGAACTTCGTTTTGCGCAGCACCCACCAGGGGGCCATCGAGGAGTCGAGGTGCGATTGCAGGAAGATTTCCTGGAGGATGGAGAAAGAGCAATGCACGCGATTGACAAACGCAAACAGCGGAAACAGCGGCAAAAATGCCAGGTAGACCGCGTCGTCCAGAGGGCGTTCCGACACCGCCACGATATACAGCAGGAAATAGAAAACCAGCGATGCGAGATAGGCCAGGTAAATGAATGCGAGCACCCCCAGCACCGCGCCGACGGGCAGGGTAAGCAGCATCATGCCGGTGTAGCCCACGATCATGAACGGCATGACGAGTTGCATCAGCAGCCCATTGAGCACCACGAACACGAAGTTGCGCCACCCCAGCAACCGGGGCCGCAGGTTGAAACGGAACTTGCGGATGAAAATGTAGAACATGTCGCCGTCCCAGCGCAGGCGCTGGCGGAAGAATGCCCGCCAGGTTTCCGGTGCATCGGTGTGCCCCACGGCATGTGGATCGAACACGATGCGCAACTGGGGGTGGCGGCCAAAGTACTGCTTGATGCGTGTGGTCATGTCCAGGTCTTCGGCCGAGCCCGCGTCCCAGCCGCCCAGGTTGCGGATGAACTCCGTGCGGAACACGCCGAAGGCGCCCGAGATATTGTTGACGAGGTTGAATTCGGACAAGCCCGTTTTCCCTGCCGCAATGGAGAGCAGGTATTCCAGTGCCTGCATGCGCGTTGCCAGGGTTCGCCTGGCATTGCGCACGCGCAGGTTGCCTGCCACACCGACCACGCCGGGGTCATCGAAATGGCGGGTGGCGTTGCGCACCATGTCGTTGTCGAAGGAGGTGTCCCCGTCCAGGGCCATGACGATCTCACCCGTGGCGATGGACAGCCCCGCGTTCAGCGAGGACACGCGCCCGCCGCGCTGCCACTTGGGCAGCACCAGCAGCTGGCGCTTTTGTGTGCCCTGCAGCAGCGAGCGGGCATTGCGCGCAGCCACCAGGGTGGGGCGGTTCTGTATGGCCCCATCGACGATGGCGATGATTTCGATGAAACCCGGGTACAGCTGCTGCGCCAGCGACTCAATGGTCTTGCGCACATCTGCGCCTTCGGAATAGCAGGTGATCAGGCAGGTGACCCGGGGGTAGCGTTCGCGCTGCCGGTCGGGCCGGATCTCCCGCAGGCCATAGCGCACCATGCCCACGGTGACCAGAAAATAAAACGGCGCCTCCAGCAGAATCACGAACGGAAAGAACTTCAGCGCCAGTTCCAGCCATGTCTGGTTGCTCGAACTGGCAAACAGCGCCAGGAACGAAAAGACCACCTGCTCCCACATGCGCTCAGGCTCCGTCTTGCAGGCGGCTCATCCACTGTGCAGCATTGTCGCCAGGGCGCATATCCTGGGGCGCCTGCATATGCCGGATGCGTGCGCGCAGGGGCGATGCCTGGCCTGCCGAAGCCTGCTCAATCAGGGCTTTTTCCAGCCGCGCCGCCAACCCCTCGGGTGAGGAAAAAGGCAGCAGCAGCCACAGCCGCTCTTCCTGCGTGCGGGTGGTGATGTCAGAGGTTCGCAGCAACTCATGCAGGCGCCGTGCAAACTCATCGAGCATGAGAAAGACGCGTGCCGCGCCTTGTTGTTCAATCACTTCGGTGGCGTTTTGGAACTCCACCAGGATCAGGGCAAAACGCATTTCGGCATGGCGTGCGTGGGTGGCCAGTGCCCAGTCGAGCAGGCGGCGAAAGTAGAGAGGGTCCACATAGTTGGCTGTGTCCAGTGCCGCAAAAGACTCTTGGATCTGCCCGGCGCGCAGGGCTGCGCGCCCGTGGGGCGTGAGCCGCAGCGTGGCGATCTCGCGCACATCCAGCGCGTCGGGCTCGGCCGTTGTGCCACAGTCAAGGCAGCGGGCGATGACGCTGGTTTCCATGAACACATGGTGGCAACTGCCACAGGCGTATTGCGTGAGGG
>WOZN01000019.1 GCA_011620245.1 Acidovorax sp. | reverse complement strand
GGCTGACGCCCCTCTGGGCATCCAGGGGATGCATCACCCCGGCGTGAGCACCAGGTTGTCGCGGTGCACCATCTCCGACTCCGCAACATAGCCGAGCAGCTTTTCAAACTCGGAAGATGGCTTGCGGCACAGGAGACGGGCTTCCGCGCTGGCATAGTTGGCCAGCCCGCGCGCAATCTCCCGCCCCGACGGATCACGCACCGCAATCACTTCACCGCGCGAGAAATCCCCTTCCACCGCTGTCATGCCGATGGGCAGCAGGCTCTTGCCCTCATCGCGCAGCTTGGCTGCGGCACCGGCATCGACCACAACAGCGCCGCGCATCTGCAGGTGGTCTGCCATCCACTGTTTGCGGGCCTGAATTTTGGGCGTCTGGGCCACCAGCAAGGTGCCCAGCGCCTCGCCGTGCACCAGCCGCACCAGAACGTTCTCTTCCCGCCCCCAGGCGATCACGGTAGAAGCTCCGGACCCCGCCGCCCGCTTGGCGGCCAGGATCTTGGTGATCATTCCGCCCTTGCCAATGCTCGAGCCCGCCCCGCCGGCCATGGCTTCCAGGGCTGGATCACCCGCTTGTGCCTCATGCACAAATTGCGCTGCAGGGTCTTTGCGGGGATCCGCCGTGTAAAGGCCTTTCTGGTCTGTGAGGATGACCAGCGCATCCGCCTCGACCAGGTTGGCCACCAGCGCGCCGAGGGTATCGTTGTCGCCGAACTTGATTTCGTCCGTGACCACGGTGTCGTTCTCGTTGATCACCGGCACCACACCCAGGCGCAACAGGGTCAGCAGGGTCGAGCGTGCATTCAGATAACGCTCACGGTCTGCCAGATCGGCGTGCGTGAGCAGCACCTGCGCGCTGCCCATGCCTTGCTCGCGCAGCTTGGTCTCGTACATCTGCGCCAGCCCCATCTGCCCCACCGCAGCGGCAGCCTGCAATTCGTGGATTTCCTGGGGGCGCACAGTCCAGCCCAGACGCTTCATGCCTTCGGCGATCGCGCCGCTGGACACCATCACCACTTCACGTGGCACGCCCCCCTCGCCGCGCACCAAAGCTGCCAGCTGGCGACTCCACTCGCCGATGGCGGTTTCATCCAGGCCGCGCCCCTCGTTGGTGACCAGACTGGAGCCCACTTTCACCACGATGCGGCGGGCATCGCGCAATACGCTGGAAACCATTTTTTGAGTCATTTTGGCCACTAGCGCTTATGAATAAAGCGTCAATAGCTATTATAAATATAGCAAAATAGGCAGCAAGGATAGCAAATGCCGTCAGACGGGTGCATCTTTGGCAAACCGGGGGTCCACTTCGACCGGATCGTTTTCAATACGCTGCTCAGACTGCACATGGCGGAAGATCGCATGGATCAGCGGCTCGCAGCCCTCGCGTGTCAGCGCAGAGATCTCGAACACCGGCCCCTTCCACTTGAAGCGCTTCACGAAATCCTTGACGCGCGCCTCGCGTTCATCGGCAGGCACCATATCGAGCTTGTTCAGCACCAGCCAGCGCGGCTTGTTGTAGAGCTGCTGGTCGTATTTTTTCAACTCATTGACGATGGCCTTGGCCTGCGCCACCGGATCCACCGCATCATCAAAGGGCGCCAAGTCCACAATGTGCAGCAGCAGGCGGGTGCGTTGCAGGTGGCGCAAGAACTGGTGCCCGAGGCCCGCACCTTCGGAGGCACCTTCGATCAGGCCGGGAATATCGGCCACCACAAAGCTCTGCTCGGGCCCAACGCGCACGACACCCAGATTCGGGTGCAAGGTGGTGAAAGGATAGTCGGCGATCTTGGGGCGCGCATTGGAAACCGCCGTGATGAACGTGGACTTGCCCGCGTTGGGCATGCCCAGCAGACCCACATCGGCAAGCACCTTCAGTTCCAGCTTGAGGTTTTTTTTCTCACCCGGCCAGCCCGGGGTTTTTTGGCGCGGCGCCCGGTTGATGGCGCTTTTGAAGCGCATGTTGCCAAAGCCACCGTCCCCACCTTTGGCAATGGTGATCACCTCCCCGGGAGTCAGCAACTCATACAGCACCTCACCCGTTTCGGCGTCGGTGATGATGGTGCCCACGGGCATCTTCAGCGTGATGTCGGCGCCCGCCGCACCAAACATGTCCGAGCCCATGCCATGCTCCCCCCGCTTGGCTTCATGGCGGCGCGCGTAGCGGAAATCGACCAGCGTATTGAGATTGGGATCGGCCACGGCAAACACATGCCCCCCGCGCCCGCCATCCCCCCCATTGGGGCCGCCGAATTCCTTGTATTTTTCGTGCCGGAACGACACGCAGCCATTGCCGCCATCACCGGCAGCAATGTCAATATAGGCTTCATCGACGAACTTCATGGGATATCCAGTTTACAAAAAGAGCGCAACCCAGGCGGGCGGACCCTCCTGAAAGCACAAAGCCCCGTCCATGCGGGGCAGGCGGGCCAGCACCTTAGCACCGGCATACGCCTTAAACAACAAAGCCCCGACAGGGCGGGGCTTTGATTGCTGCCAGAGGAATCAACCTCAGGCGGGCGTCACATTGACCGTGGACTTGGACAAGGCGCCCTTGATGCCGAACGACACATGGCCGTCCACCAAAGCAAACAAAGTGTGATCCTTGCCCACACCGACATTGCTGCCGGGATGAAAGCGCGTACCACGCTGGCGCACGATGATCGAGCCAGCACTGATCAACTCACCACCGAACGCCTTGACACCCAGCATCTTTGGCTTGGAGTCGCGCCCGTTTCGCGTAGAGCCGCCGCCTTTTTTCTGTGCCATGACATCAGCTCCTTCTTAAGCAGCGATCACGCCGATTTGCAGTTCGGTGAACTGCTGACGGTGACCTTGACGTTTCTGATAGTGTTTGCGACGGCGCATCTTGAAGATATGCACCTTGTCGTGCTTGCCGTGCGCCACGACGGTGGCTTTCACGGTTGCGCCGGACACCAGGGGAGTACCCACCTTCAGTTCAGCGCCGTTGCCGACAGCCAGAACCTGGTCGATCACAATTTCCTGGCCTACGTCCGCAGCAATCTGTTCTACTTTAATTTTTTCGCCGGAAGCAACGCGATACTGCTTGCCGCCGGTTTTTATGACCGCGTACATGTTGACCTCTTGATATGAGTTCTGCAGACGGATTTCTGCAGAGCCAAAAATTATACCACTGCGCACAAAATCAGCCAACCCCGCCACATACCCGGCCACCATCACATCGACAATGACCGGCTTGCGCAGGCCTTCCTATAACCCTAGAAACGGCAGTTGACCGCTTTATATCCCTTGCAAGCCGCATGAAATCAACGCTGGATGGCTTCGATGGCGTTCACCTTGTGGGTGA
>WOZN01000356.1 GCA_011620245.1 Acidovorax sp. | reverse complement strand
ATGCTCGCCGTGCTGGGCCCGATTTACGACACCATCACCAAGATGAAAATGTGATGCCCAGCAAGCGCATTCTCCTGTTTGACGGCATCCGCATCACCGCATACAAAGCGGCAGATCGTGACGTCAAGGCCGAAAGTGAATTTGCCCCCAATCCGGAAGGCTTGGCGGCCTTTGCCGCTTATCTGGGCGAGCATCGCACCAGCTTGTTTTATCTGCTCGCCGATGTTGCCGAAGAAAGCTTTCAACTCGAAGACATTCCGTATGTCCATGGCCGCGACCGCAACGCGCTCATCGCGCGCCGGCTGAGCCAGTATTTTTACGGCACGCCATTGAGCACCGCATTCTCGCTGGGCCGCGCCAGCGGCGGGCGGCGCGATGAAAAAATGCTCTTTGCGGCGCTGACGCGTCCGGATGCGCTGGCGCCCTGGCTTGACGCCTTGCGCCAAAGCGGCAGCATCCTCGTCGGCGTGTACTCGATGACCCTGGTTCTGGCCACCTGCGCCCCGCCCTGGCTGGGCGGACAAGAGCCCGTACTGCTGATCACACTGACCACCGGCGGTGTCCGCCAGAGCTTTTTCAACCAGGGCAAGCTGTATTTTTCGCGCCTCACGCCCCTGGCCACACGCAGCCCAATCGAAATCGGGCGGACCAGCGCCAGCGAATCGTTCAAAACCTATCAATATCTGGTCGGCCAGCGCCACATCGAAGCCAACAGCCTACTGCGCGCAGTGATTCTGGCACCGGGTGAACAACAGCCGGTCATGCAGGAATACTGCCGGAGCAGCGGCCAGATCATTTTCGAGTTCATCGATCTGGCCACCATCGCACAGCGCGAAAAATTTACCGCCCGGGCCGACAACCTCACCACCGACACGCTGTTAATCCACGAGCTGGCGCAGAAAACACCGGCGCAGCAATTCGCTCCAGCAGCAGAGCGGCGCTTCTACTACCTCTGGCAAATCCGCTTTGCGCTGAACGCCGCCGCCGTTATCGTACTGGCTGGCGGCCTGCTGCTCGCCGCCAAAACCCTGTTTAACGTGCAGACACAGCGGCAGGAAATCACTGCCATGCAAGCCCGCACCACGCTCACTACCCAGCGCTATAACGCCTTGCTGGGCAGCATGCCGCAAGCCAGCATCACAACCGACAACCTGCGCGCCCTGATGAGTCGCTACGAAGAACTGCAAAAACGCAGCCCTGGCCTCGAGCCGCTGCTGGTCCACCTGAGCCAGGCGTTGAACGACACGCCCAAAGTGACACTGCTCGGCCTCGACTGGAAAATATCTCCCAGTCTCGACAAAGCGCCCGCAGGCACACAGAAAGTCTTGAGTCCGCCACTGGACGGCGCTGGCGACACGGCGGGAAATGCCGGCACAACCGCCTGGACCGTGCTCACGCTCCAGGCGCAACTGCCCCCGGGGCTGAATGCCGACCTGCGCGCCCAGAAAAATCTCATCGACGCCTTCGCCGCACGCCTGCAAAACCCGCAGACCACGGTGCAGATACTCGCCATGCCCTTCGATGTCGAATCCGGCAAAGCGCTGAAAAGCCTCGCCGAGGCAGACAACGAACACAGCGGATTGGCGCCGCAGTTTTCCCTGCTGATTGCCCACCCCTTGTGAGGAAGCCATGAAGTTCGACAGCCAAGACTTCAAACGCCTGCAATGGACGCTGCTCTTCCTCGCCATCTGCCTGCTGGTGGCGGGTGGCGCCGTATGGTTCGCGCTGACCCTGCAAAAACAAACCGCACAGGCTCATACCGCCGCCATGGCCGCGGACAAGGAAATAGACAGCAAACTCTCCCGCGCACGCAGCGAAGAACAAGAACTGCGCGAGAAAATCACCCACTTCCAGACGCTCAGGAACCGCGGCATCATCGGCGCCGAACAACGACTGGACTGGGTGGAAATTCTGGGCCGCATCAAAACCACGCGGCGGATTTCCGGGCTTGACTATGAATTCGCACCGCAACGTCCCGTCGATGCAACCATCCTGCCCGGTGGTGCCGCGGCCGGTGGTTTTACCATCATGGCCAGCCAGATGCGGCTACACATGCGCCTGCTGCATGAAGGTGATTTGCTCAATGTGCTGAATGACCTGCGCGCCATGGCACCGGCATTGATCCAGGTGCGCGCCTGCAAGATCGGCCACAGCACCGACGCGCAACTCGCCGCCGAATGCACCCTCGAATGGATCACCTTCAAGGAGGCCGCCTGAACCGCATCGCCACGTTTTGCTGCACCCTGCTGCTGGCTTGCGCCTCCCTGCCCGCGCAAGCCCAAAAAGCCCAAAGCGCCAGTCTCGGCCGCCTCTTCTTCACCCCCGAAAAACGTTTGCTACTGGAACGCCAGCGCGTCTCCAACATCCAGGCAGCGCAATCGCTGGAAGGCGAAACCATGAGCCTGGATGGCGTGGTGCAGCGTTCCAGCGGCAAATCCACCGTCTGGATCAATGGCCGCGCGCAGGAAGAAAATGAGGCGGCGCGCACCGGCGTCAATGTCCGCCTCACGCCCAAAGACCCGGGCCGCGCGCAACTCTCCCCCGGTGAAGAATCACCCACCCAGCTCAAGGTCGGCGAAGCCATCAACCGCGCCACCGGCGAACGCAACGACCGGCTCGGCGGCGGCGTGGTCAAGACGCCGGCCGGCCGGCGCTAAAGCGGAGCAAGACAGTGCGGCAGCGCGCCCAGCACGGCTTTGTATTGATCGCCCTGGTCGCCTTGCTGGTGATGGGCGCACTGGCGTTTCTGGTCTCCAACCTGTCGCCCGAATTCATGCAGGCTTATCGCCAGCGGCAGACGGAGGCGGCGTTGGTGCAGGCGCGGGAAGCGTTAATCGGCTATGCCTTGCAATACCGCGATGACCAAGCAAGCAAAGATGCTGATGCCACCGGCGATGACGACCGAGCCATGTATGGCTACCTGCCGTTGCCTGATCTGGGCAGCACTCGCAATATCAATGCCGGGTGTGCTGGCGAAGGCTGCGACGCCAACACTTTCACTGGTATCACCTTTGATACTAACGGCATCGGCCCGACTGTCGTCGGCCGATTCCCATGGAAAACTCTAGGGACATCACCGCTACGCGATGGTAATGGCGAATGCCTGTGGCTAATCGTCTCCTCACTGCATAGCAGAATTCAGCGCTCTTCCCCGCCGCCCCTCCTGCCCCCGATGAACTGGGACACCTTGGGGCAACTCGACATCGTCGTCGCCAACGGCACAGCCTCTATGCAAAGTACCCTTGCCTCGGCGCATGACCGTCCCATCGCCATCATCTTTTCGCCCGGCCCGCCGCTAGATGGACAAGACCGTAGCAATTCCA
>WOZN01000133.1 GCA_011620245.1 Acidovorax sp. | reverse complement strand
GCGGCGGCAGCGACAGGCCCAGCCGCTGGGCTGCCAGCAAGGCAGCGCTGCGGCTGTTGACGCCCAGCTGCGCAAAGATGGCGGCCACATGCACGCGCACGGTGTTCTCGCTCAGCCCCAGATCGCGCGCAATCACCTTGTTGGGCTTGCCGGTGCACAGCAGCGAGAGCACATCGAGCTGGCGCGCCGTCAGCGAGGGTGCTGCCGGCCCGCGCGTGGTGGCGGTGTTGCCGCTGTTGGGGGGAAAGCAGGGCATGCCCGACAGCGCGCAGGTGATTGCTTCCAGAATGTCCTCGCCGCTGGCGGACTTGGGCAAAAAACCGTCGGCACCGCGGGTGCGCGCCTCGTAAACGGCGTCGGGCGCCACGCTGGCCGACACCAGCACGATGCGCGCACGCGGGCAGGCCTGGCGCAAAAGGCGCAGGCCGTCCAGGCCGCTCATGCCGGGCATCTGGATATCGAGCAGCACCAGGTCCACCGCGTCCAGCTGCAGCGCGCAGGCTTCGGCCACGGTGCCGGCCTCGGAAATGGAGTCCACCGCCGGGTGGTCCTGCACGATCAGGCGCAGCCCGGTGCGAAACAGGGTGTGGTCGTCAACAAGCAGCAGGCTGGCAGGCATGGGGGTGAGTATTGCGCACAACGCCAGGGTGTGGGTCTAGTCCATTTGTGCGATGGACGCACCCGCGTGCATTTTCTAGACTTTGGCCCAGGCGTTGTGGCGGTCGTTGTGGTGGTCGTTGTGGCGGTTTGTGGCCCGATCGCAACGCGCAACCGATCCTGTCTTGGTTAGGACTTACGAAGATGCCACAACGGTACGAGCCTTTGAGGCAGGCGGCTTGCCTGGGCCTGTTTTGCGTAAGTCATGTTGGTTATCCATAAAGAGGTTTTCTCATGATTGCCAGTGCTTTCCATTCTGCGGCCGGGTCTTCCGGCCACCGTCCACACATTGCCGACCAGCGTTCCGTGGCGAATGGCGCGGGGGCAGGCGTCGGGGGCAACACCGTGGCCCATCTGCTGCAGGAAAACTGCGCCGGCCTGCAGGCATCGGCCGGCGTGGTCATCGAATACCTGGAAACGCAGGCGGGCACCTGGCAGTTTTCGCTGGATGGCGGGCAGACCTGGCGCGCCATTCGCACCGACCTCATCAACCGGCCCGGCCACATGGGCCTGGCGCTCGACCGTGACGCGCGTTTGCGCGTGCTGTGCACGGGCGCCAGTCGGGAGGCGGCTCGGGTGGTGTTTCATGCAGTGCAGCGCAGCCATGGTGCCGGCAACGGCAGCTACCGCCCCTATGCGCCGGATGAACGTGAGGACACCTCGCACAGCGTGACGCTGGTGCTGGGCCTGGGGGCCATCAACGGGGTGCCTCCCGAGGTGAAAGTGCCGCGCCCGCGCAACAAGCGCGCCCGGGCGCAAGGCGTGGCAACGGGGGCGGAAAAGGCGGCGATGGCGATGGACTGAAGACCGTTTCAGGGGCCCATGCTGCCCCATGGATAAACCAGCGGCGCAGGGTGAAAAAGCGTTTGCGGCGACAATGCCGCTCCTTTTTGTTTTTTCACCCCTGTTTTCGTTCGGTTTTTCCATGTCCAGTATCCAGGTTCGTCCCGCCACGCTTCGCGATGCCAAAGCCATTGCCCAGATCCACACCGTAGCCGCCCAAGAGGCTTACAAAGGTCTGGTGCCAGACGAGCAGTTGAAATCCATGTCGGTCGAAAAGCGTCAGGCCTACTGGCGCGAGGCCATCGAGTATTGCGAGCCCCAGGTGCAGGTTGCCGTCGATGGCGAAAAGATCGTGGGTTTCGTCGGCTATGACCGCTCTCGCGATGAAAAATCCCGCCCCACCACCGGTGAAATCTGGGCCATCTACGCTGCGCCCACCCATTGGAGCCAGGGCGTAGGCCTGGCCCTGTGGGACGCCGCCCGCGACGGCCTGCACGAAGAAGGCTGCACCAACGTGACCGCGTGGGTGCCCTTGCGCAACGAACGCGCCATCCGCTTCCACGAAATGGCCGGCTTCAAGCGCGAGCTCTCCACCGCCAAGACGGCCGTGGTGGGTGGCGTGAAGATTGAAGAAGTGCGCCTCAAACGCCCCATCAACTAAGGCCTTCCCATGATCTCCTGGAGCGACTCGGGCCAAGCCCACGAAGCCCGCTGGCGCTCCGAAAGCGGGGCCGCCGCGCCGCGCCGCATGGTGATGGCCGATGACACGCTGTCTGCCGACACGGCCTACCGGCTGGCCTGCGAAGGCACTGGCCTGCTGTGGCAGGGCGACTTTCAGAACGCCCGCATGCTGCTGCAGGCCCTCATGCGGCGGGTGGACCGCAAGCCGCCCAAAGCGGCGGCCAAGGCGGCAGAAAAGCGCGCGGCGGCCACGGCGGCCGAAGCGTTTCACCTGCACCGCCAGGCGCAGGCCCAGCGCGCCCGCGTGCTGTCGGCCTTGCTCATCCCCTTGGAGGGCGATTACGGCATTGCCCTGCGCCGCGCCCCCGACCTGCGCCAGCCCTGCACCGAAGCCTGGGGTCCGGCCACGGGCGAGCGCTCGGTAGTCTCGCTGCGCGAGCTGCTGGGCCTGGTGGGGGCGCACGAGTGGCGCAAGAAGGGCGTGGAAATACCTGCCCTGGGCGCTGCACCCAACAACCGCATCCATCCGCATTACGGCGTGTTTTCGCCCGTGCGCGGCGAATATGTGGACCTGGTGGCAGCGGCGGCCCTGCCGTCGAAGGCGCTGGCCTTTGACATCGGCGTGGGCACGGGCGTGCTGTCGGCCCTGCTGGTGCGCCGCGGCGTGCAGCGCGTGGTGGCCACCGATCAGGATCCGCGCGCTTTGGCCTGCGCCCGCGACAACCTCCAGCGCCTGGGCGTGCAGGCGCAGGTGGAGCTGCAGCCCGTGGACCTGTTCCCCGCCGGGCGCGCGCCGCTGGTGGTGTGCAATCCGCCCTGGGTGCCGGCCCGCCCCGGCTCGCCGATCGAGCATGCGGTGTACGACGAGGGCAGCCGCATGCTGCGGGGCTTTCTGGCGGGGCTTGCCGGGCACCTGGAGCCCGGCGGCGAAGGCTGGCTCATCTTGTCGGACCTGGCCGAGCACCTGGGTTTGCGCACCCGCGAACAGCTTTTGGGCTGGATTGCCGAGGCGGGCCTTCAGGTGCTGGGCCGCGCGGACATTCGCCCGCGCCACGCCAAGGCGGCCGATGCGGGCGATGCCCTGCACGCGGCCCGCGCGGCGGAAGTCACCTCTTTGTGGCGCCTCGCCGCAGCCTGATTCGATTCCATCTGGGTTCGATGCTTGGCGGCACAAATAAAAGCGATGCGTTTGGGTGCAGGGCAAGGCGCAAACC
>WOZN01000002.1 GCA_011620245.1 Acidovorax sp. | reverse complement strand
GCACCTTGTCTTCGGCATCCACGGCGGCCACCGAGTCTTCGAGGTCGAGGATGGTGGACAGGGCGGCTTCCAGCACCAGGTCGCTCACGCCGGCGGCGTCCGTTTTGCCGATGGGCGTGGCGCGATCGATCCGGATGTCGAGATGCAGGCCGTTGTGCTGCAGCAGCACCGATGAGGGCGCAGCGGCGTTGCCTTGGTAGCCCGTGAACTGGGCGGGGTTCTGCAGGCCCGTGGTGCTGCCATTTTTCAGCGCCACCACCAGCTGGCCGGCTTCCACGCGGTAGCCGGTGGCGTCTTTGTGCGAGCCCGTTGCCAGCGGGGTGCTCTGGTCGAGCACGTTGCGGGCGAACTCGATCACCTTGGCGCCGCGCACGGGGTTGTAGCCCTTGCCCTTTTCTGCGCCGCCGGTTTCGGGGATGGCATCCGTGCCATACAGCGCGTCGTACAGGCTGCCCCAGCGGGCGTTGGCGGCGTTCAGCGCATAGCGGGCGTTCAGGATGGGCACCACCAGCTGGGGGCCGGCCTGGATGGCGAGTTCGTCGTCCACGTTGGTGGTGGTGGCCTGCACGTTGGCAGGCTGGGGCACCAGGTAGCCGATGGTTTCCAGAAATTGGCGGTAGGCCGCCATGTCGGCGATGGGGCCGCGGTGGGCCTTGTGCCAGGTGTCCAGTTCGGTCTGCAGGCGGTCACGCTCGGCCAGCAGGGCGATGTTGCGCGGGGCCAGGTCGGCCACGATGGCGTCAAAGCCCTTCCAGAAGGCGCTGCTCTGCACGCCGGTGCCGGGCAGAACCTTGTCTTCCACAAAGCGGAACAAGGATGTGGCCACTTGCAGGCCGTGAACAGAGGTGCGTGCGGTCATGGTGCGATGCCTCAGGTAGAGAAATAAAGGGGGAATACAAAAGGGGGAATACAGCCATTGGGCCCGCTGGCGCGAACCATGGACAGACTGTATTGCAATTGTTTGGTGGCATAAAGCCTTTGAATATCTCTAGACCAATGACTTTTTTGCAAAAGTGATGCTGACTTTTGCTATTGAAATAGTAGCTATTATCGCTTGTCAATAAAGGGCTTAAGGCCGATTTGATCCAAATTTTTGGATCGCCGCCGCCCTGCGGCCTGGAAGCTATTTGTATCCATAATCAGCGCCCATGGACAAACTCAAGGCCTTCGAATCCTTTGTGTCGGTGGCCACGCGCGGCAGCCTCACCGCCGCTGCCAGGGCCGAGGGCGTGGCGCCCGCCATCATGGGGCGGCGGCTGGATGCGCTGGAAGAACACCTGGGCGTGAAGCTGCTGGTGCGCACCACGCGGCGCATCAGCCTCACGCACGAAGGCAGCGCGTTTCTCGAAGACTGCCAGCGCCTCTTGTCCGATGTGGCCAATGCCGAGGCCAGCGTGTCGGAAGGCGGCGTCAAGGCCACCGGCCATTTGCGCATCACCGCGCCCGCCGGCTTTGGCCGCCGCCATGTGGCGCCGCTGGTGCCGCGTTTCCGGCTGGCGCATCCGGATGTGACCATCTCGCTCAACCTCAGCGACCGCGTGGTGGACCTGGCCGGCGAGGGCTTTGACTGCGCGGTGCGCGTGGGCGACCTGCCCGATTCCTCGCTGGTGAGCGTGCGCATTGCCGACAACCGCCGCCTGTGCGTGGCCACACCGGCCTACCTGCAGCGCCACGGCACGCCGCGCCATCCCGGCGAGTTGTCGGCGCACGACTGCCTCACGCTGTCGAGCGAGGCCTCGCAGACGCGCGGCTGGGCGTTTCGCATGCCTGCCGCAGGCGGGGGCAGCGAGGTGGTGCACCTCAAGCCCGGTGGCCCGCTCGATTGTTCGGATGGCCAGGTGTTGCACGACTGGTGTCTGGCGGGCTACGGCCTGGCCTGGCGCAGCACCTGGGAGGTGGAGGCGGAAATCGCGGCCGGCCGCCTGGTGGAGGTGCTGGAGGAGTTTGCCGCGCCGCCCAATGGCATCTACGTGGTGTTCCCCCAGCGCAGGCACATGCCGCTGCGGGTGCGCCTGTGGATTGACTTCCTCAAGCACAATTACAGCCAGCCCGGCTTCTGGACGGCGGCGTAACCCATCCGGTCGTTGCGCGGCATGCCGTTGCGCCGGGGTTTACAAGGATCTGCAATGACTCTCGAAGCCGTTCTGGCCAGCCTGCATCTGGTGGCCATCCTGACCCTGGTGGTCTTCCTGTCGAGCCAGGCGGCGCTGTGCCGCACCGAATGGCTCAATGCTGCCGTGGTCGAGCGGCTGGTCCGCCTGGACGTGATTTATGGCGTGACGGCGCTCGTGCTGCTGCTCACGGGTCTGGCACGTGTGTTCTGGGGTATCAAGGGCATGTCCTGGTACCTCTCGCAGCCTCTGTTTCACCTGAAGATCACGCTGTTCGTGGTGATGGTGCTGCTGTCCATTGGGCCTACGTTGTCGTTCCGGCGCTGGCGCCGCCATCTGCGCGCCACCGGGGCGCTGCCCGAGGCCCGCGAGGTGGGGCGGGTGCGCCGGCTGGTCATGGTGCAGTCGCATGTGCTGCCCGTGGTGGCGGTGATTGCCATGTTCTGGGCGCGCGGCTGGTAGATTGGTGGTGCGTGATTTCGTGATGAATTGGCCATGGCCCCCTTTTTTTTGGGGGGGGAAGGCAGCCCGGACATGGCGCCATCGACTTTGGGTATCGGCATAGGTAGGGGACCTCCATTATCGGAGGCACCCCTGCCACACCATCCGGCATGCAGGTCCGCATTTGTCCATCGGCTCACGATTTACGCTCCACGCTTGCCTATCCCACACTCGGTCACCCTCATGCAGTTGCGCTTACGCTTTGCTCACTGTGACCAGCTCGCAGCGGGACTTGCACCCGCAGGTGTGCGCCCATGCTGGGCGCACAAGAAAAAGGCGCCGGGATCTCCAGCGCCTGAAAAAAAGAATGCACCTCGTTGGGTGCTTGGATTTTGATTATTGGTCGAGATGTCTCCTCGGGCCCCTCGCTTGGCACACCGCAGCGCGCTTTCGAGTGCCATAACTGTAGCGGCTGCACTCTGGTGGCGCATTGGGAGTTTCCCGCCCCCCTTTACAGGGTGTCTGGATCCGTTTTTGCCCTCAATGGGGGGCTGCCCCCATGGCGGTGGTGCCAGCCGCTGCGGTGTCACTGACGCGCCCAGCGCTGGTGGCCCAGGACACCGTGAGCGCGGCCGATACCGGCTGGGTGATGACCTCCACCGCCCTGGTGCTGCTGATGACGCTACCGGGCATCGCTCTTTTTATCCTAGTCTGACTGTGTCACAAGTTTAGTTTAGTCTTGCGTTTTCGCGCAGGCAGCAGGGGCAGCGCGGTAGCCTCTGCGC
>WOZN01000369.1 GCA_011620245.1 Acidovorax sp. | reverse complement strand
GCCGCTATTGCCAAGTGGTTGAAGCCTCGCCCGTCCGGCAATGCGGTGTCCTGCCAGCATCAAACCGACAGCAGGTTCTTGCGGTAATGCGCCAGCTCGTCGATGCTTTCATGCACATCGGCCAGTGCTGTGTGCTTTTGCGCCTTCTTGAAGCTGCTGTACGCCTCCGGCTTCCAGCGCCTGGCCAGTTCCTTGAGGGTGCTGACATCCACATTGCGGTAGTGAAAGAAGCGCTCCAGCCTGGGCATGTAACGCACCAGAAAGCGCCGGTCCTGGCCAATGCTGTTGCCGCACATGGGCACAGTCCCCTTGGGCACGTAACGGGCCAGGAAATCCAGTATCTGCTGCTCGGCCTCGGCCTCGGTCACCGTAGAGGCCTTCACCTTGTCGATCAGGCCGCTACGGCCATGCGTGCCCTTGTTCCAGGCGTCCATCTTGTCCAGCAGCTCATCCGCCTGGTGAATGGCCAACACCGGGCCTTCGATGCGGGGCTCCAGTTGGGGACCGGTCACGATCACGGCAATTTCCAGCAGGCGGTCGGTATCGGGCTCCAGGCCGGTCATCTCGCAGTCCAGCCAGACCAGGTTCTGGTCCGATTTGGAAAGCACGGGGGGTACGGGGTTGTTGGCTTCAGACATGGCGGGCATTGTCGCTGATGGCCTAAACTCGCCCCCACATGCCCATGCCCGACACCTTTTCGCCCTCCACCGCCCTCACAATCGCCTTTGCTGCGGTGATCTGTGCCGGCCTGCTGCTCAAATTCTGGCTGGCTTCCCGCCAGATCCGCCATGTGGCCCAGCACCGGTCCAGCGTGCCCGAGGCCTTTGCCACGCGCATTTCGCTGGCCGCCCACCAGAAGGCGGCCGACTACACCATCACCAAGGCACGTTTCAGTCTGCTGGAAATGGCGCTGGGCGCCGCCGTCTTGCTGGGCTGGACGCTGCTGGGCGGGCTGGATGCCCTGAACCAGGCCCTGCTGGGCGCCATGGGCGGCGGCATGTGGCAGCAACTGGCCTTGCTGGCGGCGTTTGTGGTCATCAGCGCAGCCATCGACCTGCCGGTGACGCTGTACCAGACTTTCGTCATCGAGCAGCGTTTCGGCTTCAACAAGATGACGCCAGCCCTGTGGTTGGCCGATCTGGCCAAGTCAGCCCTCATGGGCGCCCTGATTGGCCTGCCCATTGCAGCGCTGATCCTGTGGCTGATGGGCGCGGCAGGGCCGTTGTGGTGGCTGTGGGCCTGGTGTTTCTGGATGGGATTCAACCTGCTGCTGATGGTGGTGTACCCCACCTTTATCGCGCCGCTGTTCAACAAGTTCCAGCCGCTCGAAGACGAATCGCTCAAGGCCCGCGTCACGGCGCTGATGCAGCGTTGTGGCTTTGCTGCCAAGGGGCTTTTCGTGATGGATGGCAGCCGCCGCAGCGCCCATGCCAATGCCTATTTCACGGGCTTTGGCGCCGCCAAGCGCGTCGTTTTCTATGACACCCTGCTGCGCCAGCTCTCACCGGGCGAAGTCGAAGCGGTGCTGGCCCATGAGCTGGGGCATTTCAAGCACCGCCACATCCTCCAGCGCATGGCAAGCCTGTTTGCCCTGAGCCTGGCCGGCTTTGCCCTGCTCGGCTGGCTGTCCACCCAGGTGTGGTTCTACACCGGACTGGGCGTGCGCCCCAACATCTCCTTAGACCCGGCCGTGGCCCCGGCACCCAATGATGCGCTGGCCCTGCTGCTGTTCGTGCTGGCCGTGCCCGTTTTCACGCTGTTCATCGCGCCCCTGTTTGCCCGGCTGTCGCGCCGCCACGAATTTGAAGCCGACGCGTATGCCGTGACCCAGGCCAACGGTAGTGACCTCGCTGCGGCGCTGCTCAAGCTCTACGAAGACAACGCCTCCACACTCACCCCCGACCCGGTGTATGTGAAGTTCTACTACTCGCACCCACCCGCCTCTGAGCGGCTGGCGCGCATTCCATCGCCTGCCCGGCCATGACCACGATGTTGAAGAAAAAAGACTGGTCAGCGCTTACCCGCCGTGCGCTGACAGCTACAGAAATAGTAGCAAACCTCGCCAAAATCGAAGGCTGGGCCCTGAGCGGCGATGGTGCCCAAGTGGCCATCGAGAAAACCTACTATTTCGCCAACTACTATGAAACCATGTCGTTCGTGAATGCGGTGGCCTTCGTTGCCCACGCGCAAGACCATCACCCCGACCTGTCGGTGCACTACAACCGCTGCGTAGTGCGACTGAACACACACGACGTGCAGGGCATCTCCGCCACCGACTTCGATTGCGCGTCCCGATTCGACGCCCTGCTGGCATGAACCCTGCCGCCCGTCACCATGGCTGAACGCAGCGCCCTGATGGAAGGTTTGGTGGTCGCCAGCCACGGGCGCCACTGCATGGTGGAGACCGCCGATGGGCAGCGCCGCATCTGCCATCCGCGCGGCAAGAAGAGTCAAGCCGTGGTGGGAGACCGGGTGCTGTGGCAGGCCCCCCCCACGGGCCAGGGCGAGGAAGGCACCATCGAAAAGGTGCTGGAACGGCGCAACCTGTTTTACCGCCAGGACGAGATCCGCACCAAGTCCTTCGCTGCGAACCTCGACCAGATCCTGATCCTGATCGCCGCCGAACCGGTGTTCTCGGAAAGCCAGCTAGCCCGCGCCTTGATCGCCGCCGAAGCCGCCGGCATCAAGCCCCTGATTGCGCTCAACAAGAGCGACCTGGTGGAACCCTTTGCCCGCGCCTGGGAGCGCCTGCTGCCTTACCGCCACATGGGCGGCGGGCACCACTATGATGTGCTGCCGCTGTCGCTGACGCTGTCGGGTGACGTGGACCGCGCCCTGCTGATGCAGCACCTGCAGGGCAAGACCACGCTGGTGCTGGGGCCCTCGGGCTCGGGCAAGAGCACGCTGATCAACCTGCTGGTGCCCGGCGCCACCGTGCTGACGGGCGAAATTTCACAGGCCCTGAACTCGGGCAAACACACCACCACCAGCACCAACTGGTACTGGGTGGACAGCGCCCGCACTACGGCCCTGATTGATTCGCCGGGTTTTCAGGAGTTTGGCCTCCAGCACATAGCCCCCATGCAGCTAGCGTCCTGCATGCCCGACATCGCCGCCCACGCCACCGACTGCAAGTTCTACAACTGCACCCATCTGCATGAGCCGGGCTGTGGCGTGATAAATGCGTTAGAAAACGGCTCTGGCCCCTATGGAATAAGCGCAAGCCGCTACAAAATATATAGCGACCTGTTTGCCGAACTGAGCCACACCCGCTACTGAGAGGCTGAGAGTCTTTTGATCATGCCCGCTCATCACGCCACAACACGCCCGCCCGTTGT
>WOZN01000020.1:2228-3382 GCA_011620245.1 Acidovorax sp. | reverse complement strand
CCTACTGCAAAAGGCAGATTTTCAGTCTTATCGGATATTTCCTTTGTCTTTTCAAAGACTTAGCTGCGCTTACTACCTATATAGAAGCAATTTGCAGCCAATCCGACGTACCAACTTCCTACCAGAACCGATCCATCAAACATAAAAGCCACCCTTTATTGCTCCTTGGGTGGCTTTTGTTGCTTTTTGGCTTGACTTGCTAGTCGTCTCATTGTGGCGGGTGATGCGGTTTTTGTGCCAGTTCCCCCTTGAGGATCACCCCGATCCCGCCGTCGTCCCGAGTGACGAATTCGATGCCGGCCAGGGTCAGGGCCTTGGCCACCTTGTTCAGCGTCGAGCTGCGGCTGTCGGCCATGTTGCCTTCCATGCGCAGTAGCGCCGACATGGAGATCCCCGACGCATCCAGCAATTCCTCCCGGCTCCAGCCCAGCATCGCGCGCGCGGCGCGGATCTGTCTTCCGTCGATCATGGTCGACTCCTTTACGGTTTGATTGGCAAATATCTCTGCTTGTTTAGACTCTTATTATGTCTTTTCCGGTGCATTGTATCGTAGTATGACCTCACGTTGTAAGAGGAGAAAGACCATGCCAGCACAAACATTGAGTACGGAGTTTTTGGCGACCTTGCCCGGCCGTGTGCCGGCCTCCGGTGGGGTGTATTACTTCGACACGGAGATCAAGGGCTTCTTGCTGGAGCATCGCGCCAGCGGCGGGGCGACCTTCTACTTCCGTTACCGCGATGCGGCCGGCAAGGTGCGGCTAAACCGGATTGGCCGAGCCGATGAGATTTCAGTGTCGGACGCCCGGGCCAAGGCGCATCAGATGAAGCAGATGGTCACCGAGGGCGGCGACCCCAAGGTGGAGAGCCACCGGTTCAAGGATGTGCCGACCTTTGGGGATTTCGTGGCCGAGCGCTATCTGCCCTACGCCAAGACGAGGAAGCGCAGTTGGGAGACGGATGAGACGATGCTGCGCAATCACCTGCTGCCGGTGTTTGCCGATTTCCGGATGAACCGGATCACCCGCTCGGATGTGGTGGCCTTCCACCACGCGGTGTTCGAGAAGGGTTACGCGGCCGGCACCTGCAACCGGATGATCGTGCTGATGAAGTTCATCTACAACTGCGCGATCCGCTGGGACATCCTGCCGCCCAAG
>WOZN01000020.1:0-2128 GCA_011620245.1 Acidovorax sp. | reverse complement strand
TGGGACTCGATCAGGAAGAAGGTGGGCTTGGGCGAAGTGCGGCTGCACGACCTGCGCCACAGCTACGCGAGTTTCCTGGTCAATGCCGGGCGGTCGCTGTATGAGGTGCAGAAGCTCCTCGGCCACCACGATCCGAAGGTGACGATGCGCTACGCGCACCTGTCGCCGCAGGCGATGCTGGAGGCGGTCAATGTGGTGGGGAATGTGGTCGGGCGGAGGCCGGTGGTGGGGAATCAGGCTGCGGTGGCGGCCACGGTGTAATCAGCGCAACGCCTCAAGCATCTTTTCTGCATCAGGCCAGGGCAAGCGACGCTTGCCCTCTTTCATTTTGTGCAAGGCCTTGAGCGCATCGTCCACCGTCAGCAGCTGGTTTTCGACCATGGCGCACAGCAGACCGATGGTGCCCATGACCGTGACCGACTCCTTGATGGCCACGATGCGCAAGTTGGCATCACCTGTCAGTAGCGTGCAGGATTCTTGTTTCGCCAGTGCCAGCGCCAGGTAATCGTTGTGACTGGGCTTGGCACCATTCTTGGCGGGCAGCGTACCGCTGTACTGACTGGGCAACTTCTCAGCGTATTTCACGAAGTCGCCACTGACCTCCATGATCTGCAGGCCCAGCTGCTCGAGCCCGGGACTGCCCTCTTCAATCTCTTCGTAGTACAGCAGATCAGGGATGCCGAACTGCATCGGAAGCCGGAACAGCGTCTCCATCAACGCCCCGGCCTCCATGTCGATCAAGATGTTGGCATCACTGATAAGCAACCGCATCCGACGACTCCAGCTGGCGTTCTTTGTGGAAGCGCATCATCGGGATGCCCAAGAGTTCTGCAGCCTTGCCTTCAGAGATGTACTGCTCGGCTAAAGCCCGGTAGACCAACTGATCAAAAAGGCGTGGATGCTCCTGTGGCAACTGGTCACCCGGCTCGTTCTTACGCCAGCCTTTGGTAGAAAAGCGCTTGACCATCGACAGGTGGAATGAATCGGTGATCACGCCACACTGCTTGGCCCGCTGCAGCCATCCAGCCATCGACAGCCCGAACTCGTGCTTGAGCACGTAGAGCTCTTGCCATTCCAGCGCATGACGCTGTTGCCCCAGCAGGTGAAGTACAGCTACACGCGGTGCCAGGAAAGCGCCGGCAAAACGGTCACAGGCTTTCTCTTCATCCAGACCCTCAGCCAGTCGCCCCTCCAGGAGCAAATGCCCCAGCTCGTGTGCCAAGGTGAAACGCTGCCGATCACCAGGCCAGAGTTTGGACACGGCTACCACGGGATACTCTCGCCCATCGTCGGTACGCGCCTTGGCGGTCAATCCCGAGAACTTGGGGTTGTCTTCGTCAACCACGATGACCAGCAAACCAACCGCTTCGAGGGTGTCAGTGAGATCAGCGATAGGGTTCATGCCCAGTTGCCAGGCATTGCGCACCCGATCCGAAAAAGCCTCAATCTCATCGATCGACTCGATGCGTTCAGGCAGACCTTCAGGCGGTGCGAACGCCTGCAGTGGTGATTCAGGGAAGGCGCCGAGCAACTCGACACGCTTTTCCACCAACTCCACCACCTTGAGCTTGAGGGCATCCTGCGCCGTCTTGCCAAAGGAGGAGAGCTTGCGGAACTCCGGCTGGAGCAGCTCTACCGTGTGCGTGCGGAAAAAATACTCGGTGCGGATGCCGCAAGCACGCGCCAACTTGAGTAGTTGCGACGAGGATGGCGTCAGCAGACCCTTCTCGTACTTCTGGATGGCGGTGTGCGATACACCGACTTTTTCGCCCAAAGCACCCAGCGTCAGACCTGCCGCCAATCGTGCTTGACGAATGCGATCTGCAATCATGACGCCTCCTTGGGTTGGGTTTAAAACAACCGTTATTCTACAAAATATTTAAACCAAAGAGAACCCCCGCCCCCTCGGTGGTCGTGGCGTCACTCGTGGGCGACTGCATCCATGTAGGGGCGCATCACAGTGGCGACGCGGCAGTCCTGGGCGTAGCGCCACAGATCGTCTGCGGACGCCTTGCGCGTCCTCCAAGCGTCCTTCAAGGCCTCCAGAGCCACATCCAGACCGATCTTGTTGCGATGTTTGAAGCAATCGACCACGGTCTTGGCCGGGTTGTAGATCCGCACCTTCACC
>WOZN01000312.1 GCA_011620245.1 Acidovorax sp. | reverse complement strand
ACGCCCCGCCCTGCGCCAGCGCGCGCGCATCGGCATCGGAGGCCGCGTCCCAGCCACGCTCGCCGGAGAACATCAACACCACCTGCTCGAGCGCGCCCTGCGGCCGGTACAGTGCCACCTCGCGAAAATTGCCGTGCGATACGCGCTCGGGCGCAGCGATGCCCTGCGCGTGCAGCGGCCACCACACCCCCCACCACAGCAACAGCGCACAGCCCACACGGCGGATCATTTACTGATGACTCCCTTGTAACCGCCACTGATCAATGCGGCGATATCGCCCAGGATCAACAACGCAGCCGTACCGCCGGGGGCGGCCAGGTAGCGCGCTTCCCATTGCGGATCGAATTTTTCCTTGAAGGCACGCAGCCCGCGGAAGTTGTAGAAATGCTCGCCATGGGCAAACAGCAAGCGCCCGATGCGGTGCCAGCGCGGCGCCAGGGCGTGGCCGGCCATGCCCGACAGCGGCGCCATGCCCAGGCCAAAGCGCCCATAACCGGCCTGCGACAGATGCAGCATCAGTTTGGCGAACAAGAAATCCATGGTGCCGTTGGGCATGTCCTGCACGTGGCGCATCAGGTCGATGCTGACCTCGCACTTGGTCTGGGTGGTCAGCAGCGTGGCGAAAGCCAGGATCCGACCTTCGCGCCGGGCCACCGCGACCGGGTTGCGGGCCACGTAGACCTCATCGAAGGCACCGACCGAGAAGCGTTTTTCGGCCGTGTGATGCCTGGCCAGCCAACTGTCGGACACCGCGCGCAGCTCGCCCAGCAGGGGCGGCACCTGAGTGGTGTCGATCAGGGCAAACTCCAGCCCTTCGCGCTCGCAGCGGTTGACGCCGTTGCGCAGGTTGCTGCGGCGCTTGCCCTGCAGCGAGAACCCGGCCAGGGGTACCCAGGCGTATTCGCCCAGCTTGAACAGGCGCAGGCCCGCGTCCAGGTACAGCGGCAGCGCATCCGGGCGCACCTGGTAGAAACAGCCGCGCGCGCCCGAATCCCTGGCCCGCTCCAGGAACCGCCAGACCAGCTCTTCCCAGTCCTTACGCGGGCCGACCGGATCGGACAGCGCGATCCACGACTTGCCCTGGCGGCCGAACATGACGAAGGCCTTGCCGTTGTCGGAGAACATCAGCGGCTTGTCGCCGGTCAGGGCCAGACCGGCATCGGCCGAATCCTGCATGCGCACCACCGCCTCGGCGCGCTCCAGCTCCTCCGGCCCCGGCAGCGGCAGCGGCGGTGCCAGCGGGCGCAGCAACTGGCGCAAAGCCAGCACCAGCGCCAGGATCGACACGCCCACCATCGCCCGCAGCGAGCGCGGCGCGTGGGCATCGAACTCGAACTGCCACCACAGCTGGTTGCCGTAATCGACATCGCGATAGGCGAAGAACAGCAGCGCGGCCGTTGCCACGCAGGTCACCACCATCGCCAGCAGCCAGCCGCCGCTGAACGGCACCGCCAGCAGCGAAGCCTTGCGATCGAACTGCTTGCGCGAGAGCACCAGCAACAACAGCAGCGAGCCGAGCACCAGCGATTCGATCACCGCCAGGCCCTTGGGCAGGGCGGCCACCAGCGCCAGCAACGTGATCACCAGCGCCGCCCACCAGGCTGCATCGAGCCGGCGCAGCAGCGCGCGCGCGACAAACAGCAGCGCCAGGCCGGCGATGGAACTCAAAAAATGCGCCGCTTCCACCAGGCCCAACGGCACGTGCATCGCCAGCAGCTCGGTTGCGTGCTCACTGGCCGGGGTCACGCCCGAGACCAGCAGCATCATCGCCACCACCGCAGTGAATGCGGCCAGCAGGCGCGGCGCCATCCTGACCATGGCCCGCGCAACCGGCGCGGCTGGGGCGCGGCCGACTTCATGCATGGCCAGCACCAGCATCGCCAGCAGCAGCGGCAGCAGGTAATAGATCAGCCGGTAAAGCACCAGCGCGCCGGCCAGGGCCTGTGCAGGCACGCGCCCGCCCAGGGCGATGAGCATCACCGCCTCGAACACGCCCAGCCCAGCCGGCACGTGGCTGATCACCCCCAGCACCATCGCCGCGGCATAGAAGCCCACGAACGCCGGGAAGCCGATCGCACCCTCGGGCAGCAACCACCACAGCACCGCGGCCGAAGCGACGATATCCACGACCGACACGCCCAGCTGCTGCCAGGCCAGGCGTGGCGCCGGAAGGCGGATGCGAATCGGACCGATGACCAGCTCGCCCTTGCTGCAGGCCCACATCAGCCCGGCGGCGGCCAACAGCGCGAGCGCGCACAGCAGTTGCAACACCCACACCGGCATGTGCGCCAACGGCGCCAGCGCGCCGGCATCGGCCAGCACGCCCACCGCACCGACCACGCTGATCCCAAGGCCAAAGGCCAGCGCATTGAAGGCGATCGCACGCGAGATCACCCCGGCTTCCACGCCGGCCGCGCCATACAGGCGCAGCCGCATTGCGCCGCCGGTGAACACGCCCAGGCCGATCATGTTGCTCAGCGCATAGGCGATGAACGCGGTCTTGGCCACCACTGGGTAGGGCACACGCGCGCCGGCATAGCGCAGGGCCGAGGCGTCATAGCCGGTCAGTGACAGGAAACTCACGGCCGTGGCCAGCAAGGCCATGCCGAGCTTCCAGCCGGCGATCTCGTGCACCGCCTCAAGCACCTGGCGGTAGCTGACCTGGCGCGACAGGTCGATGAAGGTCTCGATCACCAACCCGGACAGCGCCAGCGCGGCCAAGCCGAGCAGCCAAGGACGGGCACGCTGCAGGCGCGGCAGCCAGGTGTCCACGAAGGCACCGCGAGCGCGCAGCTGCGACAGGGTCATGCGACTTCCATGCGGGGTTGATGTGGAAGCCGCGCATGATGCGCGTGGGCTGCAATGGCCTGCAACCGGCGCCTGGGCCGGGTTGTCGCTGCGTTTGTCATGTCTGGTCAGCGCTCAGTCGGGATTTTCACGCAGGGCACAGCTGGACCGCGTGCATGCGCGCGGTCGCCATATCGGCAACACCGGCAATGCCGAAGCAGCGGCAATCAACCCATCTCCGCTGCTGCATGATGGGCCGATGGCGCAACCCCGGCTTGTGCAGTCTCTGCTTCTTGATGATTGCTTCTCCCGATGTGCATCGTGAAAGCCGCGCCTGCAAGACGCCGCTGCTGACGGCGACGCCAGGCCTTGCTCGAAGCGGGCCTGGCAACACGCGACAAAGAAAGCCGGGCGATACCCGTCTTTTCTCCAACAGCGGCAGGCCGAACGCCTCAGCCCTGGATCACACTTTGCGCCGCCTCCACCACGTGGTCGGCGGTGAAGCCGAAGTACGGGAACAGCTTTTCCGCCGGGGCCGACTCGCCAAAGGTGGTCATGCCCACCACGGTGCCGTCCAGGCCCACGTACTTGAACCAGAAAT
>WOZN01000199.1 GCA_011620245.1 Acidovorax sp. | reverse complement strand
GGAGCGCCCTGGCTTCGACGGGCCCAGCCCGAACGGATCGAGGGGCAAGGCAGCTGAGACTTGTCGCCAAGCAAGTTGGCACGAACGGATGGGGTGAGACTTCCGGGGCATGTTGCCAATCAGGCCATATTTACCTGGCCGGATCATCATGAAGGTCGCCGTCATTGGCGCCGGCTGGGCCGGCATGGCGGCTGCCATTGCCCACGCGCAGGCGGGCCGGAAAGTGATCGTGTTCGAGGCTGCGCGCACCGTGGGCGGGCGTGCGCGGGCGGTGCCGGGCGCGCTGCCAGACGGCACACCGGTCACGCTCGACAACGGGCAGCATATCCTCATTGGCGCCTATGCCGAGAGCCTGCGCCTGATGCGTCTGGTGGGCGTGGACACCGACAAGGCCCTGCTGCGCCTGCCGCTCACGCTGCAGTTCCCTGATGGCCAGGGCTTGCAGCTGCCCGATCTGCCGCCGCCGCTGGATGCCGTGCTTGGAATCATCCGCGCCAAAGGCTGGCACTGGCGCGACAAGCTGGCGCTGCTGCGCACGGCCAGCGCCTGGCAACTGCGCGGCTTTCGCTGTGCGCCGCAAACATCGGTAGCGCAGCTGTGCGCCGCGCTCACACCGCGCCTGATGGCCGAGTTCATTGATCCGCTCTGTGTGTCAGCCCTCAACACCCCGGCGTGCGAGGCCAGCGGCCAGGTTTTTTTGCGCGTGCTGCAGGACAGCCTGTTCAGCGGCCGGGGCGGCTCCAATCTGCTGCTGCCGCGCACCGATCTGGGGGCGCTGTTTGCGCAGGCTGGCGCGCATTGGCTGGCGCAGCAGGGCGGCCAGGTCATCACCGGGCAGCGGGTTCAGCGGCTGCAGCCCCTGCCGGGCGGTCGCTGGCAGGCGGTGTGCACCGGCGGCATTGCCGGCGACGCCGCAACGCCCGAGGTGTTTGACCACATCACCCTGGCTTGCCCTTCATGGGAAGCCAGCCGGCTGGTCGATGGCCTGGCGGGCATGGCCGGACCGGACGGACCGGACGGACCGGCACATGCCAGCCGCTGGAGCGCGGCTGCCAGCGCCCTGCGCTTTGCAGCCATCACCACCGTCTATGCCCACGCCCGCGGCGCGCGCCTGCCCCAGCCCATGCTGGCGCTGCGCAACACCGCACAGCACCCCGCGCAGTTTGTGTTCGACCGGGGCCAGCTCGACGGCCAGCACGGGCTGCTGGCCTTTGTGGTGAGCGCCAGCGATGGCGACCGCGCACGCATCGAGCAGCAGGTGCTGCAGCAGGCCGCCGTGCAGCTGGCACTGCCCCCCCTGCAACCCGTGCAGACCGTGGTGGAAAAGCGCGCCACCTTTGCCTGCACACCCGGCCTGCAGCGGCCCGGCCAGCAGATACTGCCGGGGCTGACCGCCTGCGGCGACTATGTACAGGGCCCCTACCCGGCCACGCTCGAAGGCGCCGTGCTCAGCGGCGCCGCCGTGGCGACATGGGTGTGAAATGGTGAGGGACCCGGCGCTGCGCTGCGGCGTGTTCTGACCGCCCCGTGCCCCTCAAGAACCTAACCATGCCACTGGCGCTACTTCTCCAGCCACCACTGGATGATGACCTTGGCCAGAAACCCCAGAAACCCCACGCCCAGCCCCAGGAACAGCACAAAGGTGCCAAACCGCCCGGCCTTCGATGACCAGGCCAGCTGCCCGATGATGAAAATCATGAACAGGATGAAGGCCCCCACCCCGTAGGTGAGGAAGAAGCTCGCAATCTGCGCTTCGGTGAATCCAAAAATCACGGGTGCCCCCCTTGGGCTGGCGAGCCCTGGCCGGATTCGCGCGGCGGCAGGCTGGAGGCGTCCACCAGGTCGCGGTAGGCGTGCCAGCCCATGGCCAGCCAGGCCAGCGATTGCATCAATCCGATGGATCGGACAACGGGCAACGGGGGCGGAGTAAAAAGCATTGGTTTTCCGGGCAAAGCGGGTTAGCGGGGCACCGCCGGGCCGTCCAGCAGACGGCACAGTTCGGTCAGGCTGGCCACGGTGGCGTGGGGTGGTGTGTCGTGGGGCCAGGCCTTTTGCGCCATGTTCAGCCACACGGCCTGCATGCCGGCAGTCATGGCTGCCAGCGCATCGAGTGTGGCATCGTCCCCCACATGCAGCACCTCGTGGGGCGCAACACCCAGGGCGCTGGCGGCAGCGTGAAAGATGCGCGGGTCGGGCTTGGCCACACCAAACTCGTGGGCGCTGATGCTGGCCTTGAAATAGTGGCCAATGCCCACGCGGTGCACATCGGCGTTGCCATTGGACACCGCCACCACAGGGTAGCGCCCGGACAGGAACACCAGCGCGGCGTGGGCGTCGTCAAACAGCTCCACCCGCTGGCGCTCGGCAAAGAACAGGTCAAACGCGGGTTCGGCCAGTGCAGCGTCATCCCCGGCCCGGGTGAGGGCCAGGCGAATGGACTCGCGGCGCAGCGCACCCAGGTCGTGCTGCAGGTCGGGGCGCAGGTTCACCATCTGGTGGCGAATGGCGCGCAGCGCAGTGGTATCGGCATACAGGGCCGCGGTGGCGGGGGCATGCGCGGTCAGCCACTGCAGCAATACCGCCTCGGCCCGGGTAATGGTGGGCCAGATGGGCCACAGGGTATCGTCCAGATCCAGGGTGACGGCACGGATGCGGGAGATGTCGATGGCGGCGGCAGACACGGTGGACAGCGGAAAAACGGGGGGTAGCGGGCGGTGCCCGGAAAAGTCCAGCCAGAGAATACCCCACGCGGCCAGCAGGCGCGGACTCGCAGGGATTTCTGGCATATGCCGACACCGCTGCGCCAGGGCCCCTGCTGCACCGCAGGGGCATGGCCTGCCATTCATGCCAGAATCCTGCGCGTGACATCGCGCCCATTTCGCCCATTTCGCCCTCGCAACCGCCTGGCCATGGCATTGACCATGCTGGCGCTGTTTGCCCAGCTCTGGATGGCGCAGATGGGTACGGCGCATCTGGGGCAGATGCTCTCGGAGCAGGCGTTGTTGCACGATGTCTGCTCGGCAACGGTCGCGCCCCATTCCGGGCAGGCACCTGACGCGCCACCGGCCCACGCCGCGGGCAGCGGCCTGAACTGCCCGGTCTGCAGTGCAGCGGTCGCCAGTTTCACTGCGGCCAGCGCGCCCACTGCGGTGGCGGCACCTGCCGAGGATGCGTTCTATCGCATCCATGCCGCCTCGGGGCATGTCACCGAGCCGCGGCACGCCAACCTGCGTCCGCCAGCGCAGGCACCTCCGGCCGCCGCCTGAGCCGAACACACCCATTTTCCTGGCAATGTCCGCCGCCTTTGGCCGCAGCTTTGCCGCATGGGCCTGCGCCCATCATCCTAAAACCGGCAGTTGACCGCTTTGTATCCCTTGACAAGCCGCATGAAATCTATCGTTGATG
>WOZN01000079.1 GCA_011620245.1 Acidovorax sp. | reverse complement strand
AAGATTTTCATGGCGCTTTTGCAGATTTCCGAGCCTGGCCAATCCCCCGATCCGCACCAGCGGCGCATTGCGGTCGGCATTGATCTGGGCACGACGCATTCCCTGGTGGCGGCTGTGCGCAATGGCGTGGCCGAATGCCTACCCGATGGTGAGGGGCGTGTGCTGCTGCCATCGGTGGTGCGTTACCTCGAGCAGGGCGGACGGCAGATTGGCTACGACGCAGTGGCGGCGCAGTCCAGCGATGCTCGCAACACCATCGCCTCGGCCAAGCGCTTCATGGGCCGCGGCCTGCAAGACGTGGCAGGGGCCGACCAACTGCCATACGAGTTTGTCCAGAGCCCGGAAAACGGCGCGGGTGGCATGGTGGGCCTGGTGACGGCAGGGGGCATCAAGTCGCCGGTTGAAATCAGTGCCGAGATCCTGGCCACCCTGCGTTACCGCGCCGAAGACACCTTTAATGACGAGCTGTACGGCGCGGTGATCACGGTGCCGGCCTATTTTGATGACGCCCAGCGCCAGGCCACCAAGGACGCAGCCAGGCTGGCCGGCATCCATCTGCTGCGCCTGATCAATGAGCCGACTGCAGCGGCCATTGCCTATGGCCTGGACAACGCCAGCGAAGGCATTTACGCCGTTTACGACCTGGGCGGTGGCACCTTCGACATCTCGGTGCTGCGGCTGACGCAAGGCGTTTTCGAGGTGATCGCTACGGGCGGTGATTCCGCACTGGGCGGAGACGACTATGACGCAGCGCTCGCCAACTGGGTGCTTGGGCAGCAGGGCTTGTCCGCCGATACGCCCGCCGACAAGGCGGCGATCCGCATGGCGGCCAGAGTCTGCAAGGAGGCCTTGACGGCTACTGAAACAGTAACATTTACTGCTGATCTGGCGGGCAAAAGCGTGCGATTGGATGTCAGGCAATCCGATTTCGAAGCCGCTACCGCCGGGTTGACCGCGCGGTCCATGGCAGCTGTGCGCCGCGTGTTGCGGGATGCGAAGCTTGCGCGCGATGATGTGCAGGGCGTGGTCATGGTGGGCGGCTCCACCCGCATGCCCCAGGTACAGCGCGCGGTGGCCGAATTTTTTGGCAAGGAGCCCCTGACCAATCTCAACCCCGATGAGGTGGTAGCGCTGGGCGCTGCCATCCAGGCCAACCAGCTGGCGGGCAACAACATGGTGGGCAACAACATGGCGGGTGATTTGCTGCTGCTCGACGTGATTCCCCTGTCGCTGGGCATCGAGACCATGGGCGGGCTGGTGGAGCGCATCGTGGCCCGCAACGAAACCATTCCGACCGCCAAGGCGCAGGATTTCACCACCTACAAGGACGGCCAGACCGCACTGGCCATCCATGTGGTGCAGGGCGAGCGTGACCTGGTGCAGGATTGCCGCAGCCTTGCCCGGTTTGAATTGCGCGGCATTCCTCCCATGGCGGCAGGCGCGGCCCGCATCCGGGTGACTTTCACGGTGGATGCCGATGGCCTGCTGAGCGTGAATGCGAAAGAGCTGGGCAGCGGCGTAGAGGCCCATATCGACGTGAAGCCCTCCTATGGCCTGTCGGACGACCAGATCGCACGCATGCTGCAGGACGGCTTTGCCACGGCTGCGCAGGACATGCGCGCACGGGCCGTGGTGGAGGCGCGCGTGGACGCCGACCGCATGCTGATCGCCACCCAGAGTGCCCTGGACGCCGATGGCGACCTGTTGTCTGCGCCGGAGCGGGCCGATATCGAGGCCTCGATGGCGGCTTTGGCCCAGCAACGCGATGCCGACGATGCCGCCGTCATCGAAGCGGCGACCCAGGCTCTGGCCAAGGGCACCGAGGCTTTTGCCGCGCAGCGCATGAACCGCGGCATCCGGCAGGCCCTGGCCGGCAAGAATATACAAACCCTTTAACTTTTCATGGCGCGCAGCAACGCAGATGCTCTCTTACTGATTCCGGCGATCTATTCTGCCGGGATACAGCATCGGTTGTGCAAGCCCTGACCATCAAAGCGACGCCATGCCTGTCATCAAGATACTGCCCCACCCTGAATATTGCCCTTCGGGCGCCGAGATCACCGCGCCTGCGGGCACGTCCATCTGCGAAGCGCTGCTGGAGAACCACATCAACATCGAGCATGCCTGCGACATGAGCTGTGCCTGCACCACCTGCCACGTCATCGTGCGCGCGGGCATCGAGTCGCTCAATGCGGCCGAAGAAGAAGAAGAGGACCTTCTCGACCGTGCCTGGGGCCTGGAGCCCCAGTCGCGCCTGTCGTGCCAGGCCATCATTGCGCAGAAAGACCTGGTGGTGGAGATCCCCAAATATTCCATCAACCATGCCAAGGAAAACCACTGAAATGCGCGGTGTTTTTGCCCAGCACTGCATGAATGCCCTGCGCCGCGCAGCGCGTGCACCACGGGAGGCCTGATGTCACGGCAAATTGTTCTCGATACGGAAACCACTGGTCTGTCCGCTGAAGGGGGCGACCGCATCATTGAAATCGGTTGCGTGGAGCTGGTGGCGCGCAAGCTCACGGGCAACAACAAGCATTTCTACCTGAACCCCGAGCGCGACAGCCACGAGGATGCGCTCAGGGTGCATGGCATCAGCAACGAGTTTCTGAAGGACAAGCCCAAGTTTGCTGCCGTGGCCGACGAACTGCTGGACTACCTGCAGGGCGCCGAGATCATCATCCACAACGCAGCATTTGACGTGAGCTTCCTGAACAAGGAGCTGGAGCTTGTGGGGCGCCCCGCGGTGCGCAGCTTTGTGGACAGCATTACCGACACCCTGGCCATGGCCAAGGAACTCTATCCCGGCAAGCGCAACTCGCTCGATGCGCTGTGCGACCGCCTGGGCGTGGACAACTCGGGCCGCACGCTGCACGGTGCCTTGCTGGATGCCGAATTGCTGGCAGATGTGTACATCAACCTCACCCGGGGACAGGACGCTCTGCTGATCATTGACGATGCGCAGGAAAATGCCGGTGGTGCCAACTTCGTCCAGATCGACCTGCGCAGCTTTGCTTTGCCCGTGTTGCAGGCCAGCGAGCAGGAGGCCGCAGCCCACGAAGAGGTGCTGACACAGATCGACAAGGCCAGCGGCGGAAAAACAATTTGGCGATCCGCTCAGGCGGTCTGAAAAGCTGTGCAATAATCCAAGGCTGTCGAAAACGACACGGGTGATTAGCTCAGCGGTAGAGCACTGCCTTCACACGGCAGGGGTCACATGTTCGATCCATGTATCACCCACCATATAAATCAACGAATTACGGTGATTTTGATATGGCCGGTATCCTGCGATACACAACTTTTATGCAGCTTTTATGCAGCTTTTACGCAACTTTGGTTTTCCCGGTTGCGTGTAAAGGGTCGTTAACTCAGCGGTAGAGTGCCACCTTCACACGGTGGAAGCCACTGGTTCGATCC
>WOZN01000359.1 GCA_011620245.1 Acidovorax sp. | reverse complement strand
AGAGCATAGCGCTGCACGATGCACATGGGGCAAGGCTCCAGGCCCACCACATGCTGCAAATACATGCCAAAGGCCAGCATGGCCACGCAGGCCACGCTGATGAGCGCCAGCACGCGGCGCGGGGCCGTAGTCAACCAATTCATTTCTTCTCCCTCATCCAATAGCAATTGCCAGGGCGGTGCGCGCAAAACCGACGCGCCCCATGCCAGTGCACCCGTGGAGCTGGCTCCGCCAGTCCACCGGGTGCGTCCCCCTCAGGGGGAAGACGCGTAGCGGCTCAGGGGGAGTCAAATCCCTGCGGCGTGATCCAGAAAAACCCGGGCGCGGCGCGGTGTCACCACCAGCGTTTCGCCCTCTTTGAAGCCCATTTCCTTGAACTGCTGCGCGGGGATCTGCGCTTCGATCAAGAGGTCCGGAGACGCATTGTCCGCTGGTTTGTGGTCCTGGGCCGGAACAAGTTCCAGCCGTGCAATGGGGCCCACCACGATGGCGCGGCTCAGTTGGGCGACGATGCCGCGTGGGCGGCCTTCGGCGTCCAGGCCTGCGCCGGGCGAGTAGCGCTCCACGTCCAGATCGTGCGGGCGCACATAGGCAAAGGCCTTGGCGTTGTGTGCATCGCGGTGCTCGGGTGCGTCGATCTCCATGCCTTCGAGGTGCACCAGCCCTTCATGCGCACGGCCGTGGAACAGGTTCACGTCGCCCAAAAAGCCGTAAACAAAGGGGCTGGCCGGGTTGTCCCACACCTGCTGGGGCGAGCCGCTTTGCTCGATGCGGCCCTGGTTGATGACGACCACGCGGTCGGCCACTTCCAGCGCCTCTTCCTGGTCGTGCGTGACGAAGATCGAGGTCACGTGCAGCTCGTCATGCAGGCGGCGCAGCCAGCGGCGCAGTTCCTTGCGCACCTTGGCGTCGAGCGCGCCGAAGGGCTCGTCGAGCAGCAGCACCTTGGGCTCCACGGCCAGGGCGCGGGCCAGGGCGATGCGCTGGCGCTGGCCGCCCGAGAGCTGCGAGGGGTAGCGCTCGGCCAGCCAGTCGAGCTGCACGAGCTTGAGCAGGTCGGTCACCTTCTGCCTGATCTGCGCCTCGCCCGGGCGAGCGCTGCGGGGCTTGACGCGCAGGCCGAAGGCCACGTTCTCGAACACCGTCATGTGGCGGAACAGCGCGTAATGCTGGAACACGAAGCCTACGTTGCGCTCGCGCACATGCACGTCGGTGGTGTCTTCGCCGCTGAAATGGATGCTGCCCACATCGGCCGTCTCCAGCCCGGCGATGATGCGCAAGAGCGTGGTCTTGCCGCAGCCCGAGGGGCCGAGCAGCGCGATGAGTTCGCCCGAGGCGATGTCGAGGCTCACGTCGCGCAGCGCATGGAAGTCGCCAAACTGCTTGCTGACGTTGCGGATTTCAATGCTCATGTTGTTCTTCCTTCAGCGCGGTGCGGTTGCGGCAGCCGGCGCGGGCCGCTCTGGGGGCAATTCGGCAGCCGCCTTGAGCGCCTGCTCGTTGCGGTGTTCGGCAATCGTCTTGATGACCAGCGTGACCAGGGCCAGCAAGGCCAGCAGCGAGGCGGCAGCAAATGCGGCCACCGACTGGTACTCGTTGTAAAGGATTTCCACATGCAGCGGGATGGTGTTGGTCTGCCCGCGGATATGGCCCGAGACGACGGACACCGCACCAAACTCGCCCATGGCGCGTGCGTTGCACAAAATCACGCCATACAGCAGGCCCCACTTGATGTTGGGCAGCGTGACGTACCAGAAGGTCTGCCAGCCCGTGGCGCCCAGCACGATGGCGGCCTGCTCCTCGTCGTTGCCCTGCGCCTGCATCAGCGGGATCAGCTCGCGGGCGATGAACGGGAAGGTCACGAACACGGTGGCCAGCACGATGCCCGGCAGGGCAAAAATGATCTTGATGTCATGCGCCGCAAGCCAGGGGCCAAACCAGCCCTGCGCGCCAAACATCAGCACATAAATCAGGCCAGCCACCACGGGCGATACCGAGAACGGCAGGTCCACCAGCGTGGTCAGAAAGGCCTTGCCCCGGAACTCGTACTTGGCAATGCACCAGGCGGCCGCCACGCCAAACACCAGGTTCAGCGGCACGGCAATCAGCGCGGTGATCAGCGTGAGCTTGATGGCCGACCAGGCATCGGGTTCGCGCAGGCCTTGCAGGTAGGCGCCAAAGCCCTTGCGCAGCGCCTCGGCAAACACGGCGGCCAGCGGCAGCACCAGAAACAGCAGCATGAAGGCCAGCGCGACAGCAATCAGCGTGCAACGCACCCAAGGTGCCTCGGTGGTGCCCGCTTGTGCGCGGCGAACATTGCGGGTATTCATATTGGCCTTCCGTGGCGCGTGGCGCCTGAAACTGGCACGGTCCAGACCAGTGCACCCGTGGAACTGGCTCTGCCAGGCCACCGGGTGCGTCCCCCTCCCGAAGGAGAGGGGGAAGGCGCGAAGCGACTCAGGGGGTGTTTCATACTTTACGGCGCTGCCAGGCCTGCAGCGCATTGATGACCAGCAGCAAAATGAACGAGATCACCAGCATCACCACCGCCACGGCCGTGGCGCCGGCGTAGTCGTATTGCTCCAGCTTGCCGATGATGATGAGGGGCGTGATTTCAGACACCATGGGCACGTTGCCTGCGATGAAGATCACCGAGCCGTATTCGCCCACGGCCCGCGCGAACGCCATGGCAAAGCCGGTGAGCAAGGCGGGCGCGATGGAGGGCAGGATGACCTTGGTGAAGGTTTGCCAGCGCGTGGCGCCCAGGCAGGTGGCGGCTTCTTCGAGTTCCTTCTCGGCGTCTTCGAGCACGGGCTGCACCGTGCGCACCACGAAGGGCAGGCCGATGAAGATGAGCGCGACCACGATGCCGGCGGGCTTGAACGCCAGCTGGATGCCCAGCGGCTCCAGGTACTGGCCCACCCAGCCGTTGCCGGCCAGCAGCGCCGTGAGCGAGATGCCGGCCACGGCCGTGGGCAGCGCAAATGGCAGGTCCACCAGCGCGTCCACGATCTTCTTGCCGGGAAACTTGTAGCGCACCAGCACCCAGGCGATCAGCAGCCCGAAGAACAGGTTCACGAGCGCGGCAAGGAACGATGCGCCGAACGTGAGCCGGTACGAGGCCAGCACGCGCGGCGCGCTGATGGCGGCCCAGAACTGCTCCCAGGTCAGCGTGAAGGTCTTGAAGATCAGTGCCGACAGCGGGATCAGCACGATGATGCTCAGGTAAAACAGCGTATAGCCCAGCGTCAGCCCAAAGCCGGGCAACACGCGTTTGGCACGCTTGCGAGTGCCGCCGTTGTCATTCATAGGGAGTTAACCATTGCATACTGCCGAAGGAAACTGGCGCGCCCCAGGCGAGGGCCGCCGCGCAAGGGCCGCCAAGCCGTGCAGGCGGCGCTTCGCTTGCGTGCGCT
>WOZN01000427.1 GCA_011620245.1 Acidovorax sp. | reverse complement strand
AGCCGTCGGGCTTCTTCGCCCCGTCCTTGGTTTCGACAGTCCAGAGATAGATTTCGCCCAGGCCGGTCGAGATGGGCCCCAGCGCTGGCGTGATGCCGGCAGGCAGCTTGTCGCGCGCCTCCTGGATGCGCTCGTTGACGAGCTGGCGAGCAAAATAGATGTCGGTTCCGTCTTTAAAAATGACGGTCACCTGCGACAGACCGTACCGCGAAAGCGACCTGGTCTGCTCCAGGTTTGGCAGGCCAGCCATGACCGTCTCAATGGGGTATGTAACCCGCTGCTCAGTCTCCAAAGGCGAGTAGCCTGCGGCCTGGGTGTTGATCTGAACCTGGACGTTCGTAATGTCAGGGACCGCATCGATAGGCAGCTTTTGGTAGCTGAAGACGCCAAGCGCCGCCATGCCCAGGGCCGCTAGAAGCACCAACCATCGCTGTTCGATCGAGAATCGAATGAGTTTTTCAAACATGTATGCGCTCCGCGATCAGTGCGTGTGTTCGGCAGATCCCTTGCCGAGTTCAGACTTCACGACGAAGCTGCCGGTCGAGGCGTAGGGCATACCGGCTTTGAGACCCGAGAGGACTTCGACCCGCTTGCCATCGCTTCGGCCCAGCTTCACGGGTTGAGCGAGAAAGCCTCCATCAACCTTGAGGAAGACCACCGGCTTTTCCCCGACGTTTTGGACAGCGTCGGCCGAGATGGTTACAGGCGCTACCGTTTCTTCGGACACCACCTCAACATTGACAAACAGGCCGGGGCGCCAAGCGCCCTTGGGGTTGTCAAGAACCACGCGGGCTTTTGCCGTGCGGGTTTGCTCGCCAATGAGCGCTCCTACAAAAGCGACAGTGCCTGTAGCGGAGGCGTCAAAGGCGGTGGCCTTGATCGTGACCTTTTCACCCACACGCACCGCTGGTAAGTCTTTTGCCGGAACATTGATCTCGGCCCACACCTGGGAAAGGTCCGAGATGGTGAAAACCGCAGCATCTTCCTTCACGGCTTCGCCGAGACTCAGGTGCTTTTCGATGACGATGCCGTCAAAGGGCGCACGCAGCTCTATGCGATTGAGTCCAGATACTGACGAGGCAGACAACCCCATGGCGCTCTGCTTCTGATGGGCGTTGGCGACAGCAACTTCTGCTTCGCTCAAGGCCTGCTTAGCCTGCAGGTAGTCCTGCTCGGCAGACACCTTCTGCTCCCACAGCTTTTTCTCTCGCTCGTAGGTGGTCTTTGCCAGCGTTAAGCGCTTTTGGGCCGTCTGCAGCTCGCTGCGTTGCTCGGAAGCAGTCGGGCTCGCGATCACCGCCAAGACTTGTCCTTTCTTGACCACTTGACCCAAGCTGGCATTGACGCTTTCCACGACTCCCGCAAGCCGGGGCACAACGTGAGACGTGCGGTCTTCGTTCAAGCGTATCTCGCCGGGAAGGAGCAACGCTGTCTTGATGTTGGCTTTGATCGAAGAGTCCACCTTGATGGATGCAGCCTTGATCTGGACATCGCTCAGTTCGATCTTTCCTTCTTCCTTGCTCATCACGAACATGAAGGGCTCTGTGGCAGTCTGCGCGATGATCTCGATGTCGAACGCGTGGGGTTCCGCAACGATCTCGCGGCTGACCAGACTGTCCTTTTCAGTGGTAAACGTCAGCTTCTGCTTTTCATCTGTCGGGCGGTTCACAGTTGCCGTGACCGTTGCAGCATTCAGGGGCAGCGGTTTATCTTTGTCGGACAGCCAGATTCGCAGTCGAGGCTCGCCACCGTCTTCAGACAACAACGCTTCCAAGCTGAAGTCGCCTTCCTTGAACACGGTACCTCCATGTGGGCCCTTGGCTTCGCTCTTTTCGTGGTGTTCACCATCGGCATGCCCCTTGTCATCGTCGTGGCCCTTTTCGCCACCCTTGCCATGGTGCTCGCCGTCGCCGTGCCCCTTGGCCTCGGTGTGGCCGCCGTGACCGTGGCCATCGTCCTCGGTGGCTGCGGCTTTGGGCTTGCCGCCACCTTGCAAGATGAAGGTTCCCGCACCGACCCCTATTGCGAGGACTACTGCAATGGCGATCAGGTGTTTTTTACTGATGGTGGATTTGCTGGAGTTCATGTTCATGGTCATGCTCAGTGTTGCGTTGCGATCAGGCCGGGAACCATGCTGGCCCCGAGCAGGCGGTCGATATCAGCCGCTGCACGGTGTGCTTCGCCAAGGGCTTTGAGGTACTGGGATTTGGCGGTGAAGTAAGTGCGTTGGGCATCGAGCACTTCCAGGAAATTGAACTTACCGTTCTCGAAACCAATGGCGGCGGCGTCATAGGCCGACTTAGCACCGGGCAGAACGTCCTGCTGCAGTGACTGAACCTCTGCGGTGATCGTGGTAAGGCGCTCTCGTGCCTGTGCCACTTCGGTGTGCAGACGCACAGTGGCGCCCTGCAGCTCATCTCGCGCCTTGTCCTCCAGCTTGAGTGCTTCAAGGAGATTGCCTTGGTTGCGGTCAAACACCGGTAGAGGGACAGAAACGCCGAAGAGAAGAACGTTTCGCTGCGTCTCGTTGCTGCGTTGCATGCCCACGCTGACGGTGACGTCCGGCACTCGCTTGCTTTGCTCCAAATCTGTCAGGGCCTTGCGCCGATCCACCTCGACGCGTGCCAGGACAACGGCAGGCGAAGAAGAAATCAGAGCCTGAAGATCGGCGAGGTTCGGTACGGGAGGGAGGGTTTCAGCCGTGCCCTCCAGCACGGTGTAAGGAACGTCGGTCCGTCCCATGAGCGCGAAAAGGCGGGACAGGGCATTGCGCTGTTCACTCGCAGCCTGAGCGAGCTCAACGCGGATACCGGCTTCCGCGACCCTCGCCTTGGTCTCTTCAACTGGCGACACCTTGCCGGCCGCCACGCGCTTTGCAACAGTGTCCGTCGAAGACTTTGCAAGCGCCGTGCTGTCCGTCGCGAGCGCCAGGCGCTCCCGCGCCGTCAGCACATCGAAGTAGGCTGCAGCGACATTGGCCCGCACCGTGGCCTTCAGTTCGATGAGTTGGGCCTGCGCCTGTTCGCGGGACTTTTCCGCGGCCTTGGTGCGTGCCGCGCGCTTTCCCCCCAACTCCACGGGAAGATTGAGTTGCCAGCTTTGCGTGCGCGTTTTGGAGCGCGCATCTTCCAGCGAGTAGGCAAGCTCCGGGTTGGGCCGTGCGCTTCCTTGAAGCACTTGACCCTCGGTCGCCTCCAACTGACGCATCGCAGCTGCCACCTCGGGATTTCCCTCCAGAGCGAACTCGATGGCCCTGGCCAGCGACAGCGGCGTGGAAGCAGCCGTAGCGGCAGCCTGAGGTGCTTGCCCGCTGGCGATTGGTGCTTGCGACACGCCCTGCGCAAAAGCGCCGCTGGACGCCGCCAGCAATATGGCCGCCGCGCTAGCTGCGAGCCCGATTTTCTTGCGGCCGCGCCA
>WOZN01000362.1 GCA_011620245.1 Acidovorax sp. | reverse complement strand
CACTGCATCCCAAATCCGGCCGTCAAAATGCACAACTTATTACTTTGCGAGCCCTAACCGCCGGCCGTGACGCACTGATGACATGCCGTCATGCCGAAGATGACAGGCAACGGCTGCACGCAGAGTTTTCGGGGGGCTTTGCGCGCCGTCACACGGCCGTCACGCAAGCGCAAAACACTGCGCCCTTGTTTGTTTCAACTTGTCGCATTACCGAAGGCCCCCCCCATGCAATCGCACGCCCCGCTCTCTTTGCCCCGCCGTTCGCTCGCTCTGGCCCTGATGGGCGCAATCTCCCTGGGCCTGGTGGCCTGCGGTGGCAGTGATGACGAACCCGACTACAAGGCCATCGAGCTGAACATCGCCCATATCAACGACCACCACTCGCAACTGGAGCCCATCGCTGCCCAGACGCTGACGCTGGATGGCGTGCAGACGCAGGTGGATCTGGGTGGCTTTGCGCGCCAGACAGCGGTGTTCAAGTCGCTCGCTGGCACACCCAACCTGCTCAAGCTGCACGCGGGCGATGCCATCACCGGCACGCTCTACTACACCTTCTTCAAGGGCGAAGCCGACGCGCGGATGATGAACAGCATCTGCTTTGACGCCTTCGTGCCCGGCAACCACGAGTTCGACGACAGCGACATCGCGCTCAAGGGCTTGCTCGACGCATTGGCAGCCCCGGCCAACGGCGGCGGCAGCGCCTGCAAGACGGCTGCCGTGGCCGCCAACATAACGCCCCAGGCAGGCACCGCGCTGGCGCCCACCGGCGGCACGCCCTACCTGCAGCCCTACACCATCAAGAAGATCGATGGCGTGGACGTGGGCATCGTGGGCCTGTCGCCCGCCGTCAAGATCACGAATTCCTCGCGCCCGCTGGCCACCACCGAGTTCGGGGATGAAGCCACCGCTGCGCAGAAGGCCATCGACGAACTCAAGGGCAAGGGCGTGCGCCACATCGTGCTGCTCTCGCACCTGGGCTATGACGCCGACAAGGCGATCGCACCCAGGCTCAGCGATGTGGACGTGATCATCGGTGGTGACTCGCATTCCCTGCTGGGCGACTTCAATTCCGTGGGCGTCACGACTTCGTCTGGCGCTTACCCCACCGTGGTCAAGAACAAGTCGGGCGAGACCGTGTGCATTGGTCAAGCCTGGGAATACGCCAAGGCCTACGGTCTGATGAACGTGAAGTTTGACGACCGTGGCAGCGTGACCCAGTGCGGCGGCCAGGCCAGGCTGGTGATTGGCGACAACTTCAAGCGCAAGGACAGCGCCGGCGTGTGGCAGCCCCTTGCCGACGCCGACCGCCAGGCCCTGGTCACCAAGCTGGCCACCAGCGCCCAGGTGCGCGTGACCACCCCCGACGCCACCGCTGCGCAGACGCTGTCCACCTACACCGGCCAGGTTGCAGCCCAGAAAGCCATCACCATCGGCACCGCCAGCGAGGCCCTGTGCCTGATGCGCGTACCCGGCGGCTCCAACCGCAGCACGGGCGTGGTGGGCTGCGAAAACGCCAACACCCTGGCGCGCGGCAGCGATGCCGCCCAGGTGGTGGCCGAAGCCTTCCTGAGCGCCAGCAAGCGTGCCGACTTTGCGCTGCAAAACGCCGGCGGTGTGCGCATTCCAATCCCCGCAGGCCCGCTGAGCATGAACACGGCCTTCACGCTGCTGCCGTTCACCAATGTGCTGGTCGAGATGAACCTGACCGGCGCGCAGGTAGTCGCTGCCCTCGAAGACGGCGTTTCAAGCCACCTGGATGCGGCCGTGCCGTCCGATGGTGCGCACCCCTACGCCGCCGGCCTGCGCTGGAGCCTGGACATGAGCCAGGCCAAGGGCCAGCGCTTTGGCAACGTGCAGGTGCGCAACAAGACCACCGGCGCCTGGACTGCCATCGACCCAGCCAAGACCTATGTGCTGGTTACCAACGACTTCGTTGCCAACGGCGGCGACGGCTATGCCACCCTGGGCGCCCTCTACAAGACCGGTGCCTACGTGAACACCTACCTGCTCTACACCCAGAGCTTTGTGGACTACGTGAAGGCCAAGGGCACCATTGCACGCCCTGCTGCAGGCGACTACTCGCACCAGAGCGTCATCACCAAGGCTGGCGTGACGCTGCCCTGAGGCGGAAGAATGCCGTGGCACGCGCAATGCCGCCACGCGCCAAACCTGCGCCAGGGTGCAATGCCCTGGCGCTTTTTTCGCTAACGCGCCACCGCCAGCCCCGCGCCATGCCCGCGCGTGAAGGCCTCTTCAAACACCGAATACCCCGACCAGTCGCTGTGCGCAAAAGCCAGGCGCGCGGTGGCCGGCGTTGGAAGCCAGGCAGCATGCTCACCATTTGATAGCTGCTTGCGCTTATCAGATAAGGGCTGCAGGCCAATTTGGCTTAAAAACCCCAGCACACCCGGTGTGGGGATGGACATGGCGTGGCCGTAGCGCGTGATGTCCATGCGCGTGGCGCGGCGCGGCAGGTCGGGGTGGGGCACGCTCAGGGCGGCCATTGTGGCGTTGGCCCAATGCGTCCAGGGCTGCGTGGCCAGTTGCTCGCGGCCCTGCGGCACATCGCCCAGGGCCTGGTAATAGCTGAGCACGGTGGGCCCGGCCAGCAAGGCGCGCGGGTCCAGGCGCTGGTGGCCGGCATCCACATAGCCCAGGCCGCCCGGGTTGGCATCGCCGTAGAGCATGTTGTCCCACGCGGGGGCGGCGCCGGGGCGGTCGGCCAGCGGTGCGTCGATATGAATATTGGCCACCAGCCATGGCGCCCAGGAAAGGCGCTGCGCGGCCTGGCGCAAAAAGGCGGGCGGGCCCTGCACCACGCGCGCCGCCACAAACACCGGCAGCGCCACGATGCAGCGCTGTGCCTGCCAGCGCTCCACGCTGCCGGTGGCGTGGTTGAAAGCGTCCACCTCCACACCACGGCGGCCCTCGGTGATGCGCAGCACGCTGCAGGCCGTGCGCAACTGGCCGCCGTCTTGCAGCGGCGCGGCCAGGCGCCGGGTGAGCCAGCCATTGCCCTCGGGCCAGGTGAGCAGGCCCTCGCTGTCTTCGGTGGCGGCCTCGCCCGGCGCATGAAAGCCGTGGCGGCTGGCGAAATAGTGGATGCCGGCCCAGGCCGACACGCGCGCCGTGCCCGCGCCGTAGTCGTCGCGGCAGCAGTAGTCGAGGTACCAGCGCAGGTGCGGTTCGTCGAAACCTTCGCGCGCCAGCCATTCATCAAAAGTCATAGCATCCAGCGCTTGATGCAATTGGGCTAGCGGCCGTTTTGCATCAAAAGATTTGAGCATGGGCATGGTGAAGCGCGCAGCCTTGCCCAGCGCCTGCACCCGCCCGGCAAAGCGCCGGTATTGCGCCAGCGTGGCCCCGTCAACGCCCTGCACGGGCAGCAGGCCTTCCTGCCATTCGCCCGCAAAAAACAGGCGCT
>WOZN01000273.1 GCA_011620245.1 Acidovorax sp. | reverse complement strand
GCCTCGCCCAGCAGCACCTCGGTGTGTTCGTGCACCACGCCGGCCTGGTCCACCGTCTGGCGGCGCGCCACGGCTTCGCCGGGGTGCACCACGATGCCCACGAAGTCGTCATACCAGCCCAGCGCGGCGGCCGCGTCGCCCCAGTGCAGCAGCGGCAGGCAGGCCTGCGCGGCGATGTCGATGGCCATGGCGTCGGTCACCACCAGGCCGTGGGCCCCGTGGAACTGCTTGTGGTGCAAAAACAGGGCGCTGAGCGCGCGCAGCTTGGCCTGGTCGTGCAGCGGCAGGGCTGCGAGAAACGGGTAGCGCTGCAGGGTTTGCAGCCACAGCGTGGCCGAGATGTCAGGCACGGGCGCCACGGTGGCGCGAACCCGGCGCCAGAGCCGGTTGAGAAAGGGGGGCATGGCGATCAGGCAGCAAGGAGGTCAGGCCCCGCGCAATTCAGGATCGCTCCGACATGGGGGCCAAAGCCACGCGTTCCAGGCCCTGTGTAGTCAGGCGCAGCACTTCGGCACGCGGCGGGTGGGCGGTGGCGTCCCAGTCGCTCAGCACCACCCGCTGCAGGCCAGGGGTCAGGGCGTGGCTCGCGGGTTGGTGGGTATGGCCGTGGATCAGGGTGCGCGCATGGGCAGCCGTGAGCCAGTCGATGGCGGCCACGCCATCCACATCGGCGTAGATGGCGCCCGATTGTTTGCGCGCCTCGCTCTCCTGGCGGATGCCGCGTGCCTGCGCGCGGCGCACGGCCAGGGGCTGCGCCAGAAAGCGCTCTTGCCACCCGGCACTGCGCGCCTGCACGCGAAAGCGCTGGTAATCCACATCGTCCAGGCACAGCAGGTCGCCATGGCTGAGCACAAAGCGCTGGCCATCGAAGACCAGCACCGTCGGGTCTGCCAGCCCGGTGATGCCGCAATGCGCGAAAAAGGCCGGGCCCGCCAGAAAATCGCGGTTGCCGTGCATGAAATACACGGGCCGGCGCTGCGCTGCAGCCTGCAGGGCCGCGCAGCCCTGGGCTTCGAAACTGCCGGGTTCGTGAATGGCGTCATCGCCCACCCACACCTCGAACAGGTCGCCCAGGATGAAAAGGGCGTCGGCCGTGGTGGTCTGCAGATAGTGCTGCCAGGCGGCCACGGTGGCGGGCTCGCTGGCCTGCAGGTGCAGGTCGGAAATGAATTCGACCGTGCGCCAGTGCGAAGGAGCGGCAAGTTCCTCGAACCGGGGCACGGTCGTGGTCACGAAGATCGTATTCAGATCAGAGGGTGACAGCTTTTTCGATGATCACGTCTTCCTTGGGCACGTCATCATGAAAGCCGCTGCGGCCGGTCTTGACGGCCTTGATCTTGTCCACCACGTCGGTGCCGGAGACGACCTTGCCGAACACCGCATAGCCCCAGCCCTGGGCCGAAGGCGCGGTGTGGTTCAGAAAGCTGTTGTCGGCCACGTTGATGAAGAACTGCGCGGTGGCCGAGTGCGGGTCGCTGGTGCGGGCCATGGCCACGGTGTAGTTGGCGTTCTTGAGGCCGTTGTTGGCTTCGTTCTGGATGGGCGCATCCGAGTTCTTTTGCTTCATGCCGGGCTCGAAGCCGCCGCCCTGCACCATGAAGCCGGGGATCACGCGATGAAAGATCGTGTTGTTGTAGTGGCCCTTGTTCACGTAGGACAGGAAGTTTTCGACCGACTTGGGCGCCTTGTCGGCGTCGAGTTCGAGGGTGATGACGCCGTAGTTGGCGATGTGCAGTTCGACTTGGGGATTGCTCATGGCGATGCTTCTTTCAGGAAAAAATCACTTCACCAGCGTGGCGGACTGGATGGTGACAGGGGTGGTTGGCAGGTTCTGGTGGCCGCCCTTGTTGCCGGTGGCCACGGCCTTGATCTTGTCCACCACCTCGGTGCCGCTCACCACCTTGCCGAACACGGCGTAGCCATGGCCGTCAGGCTGCGGGGCGTTGAGCATGGCGTTGTCCTTCACGTTGATGAAGAACTGCGCGGTGGCCGAGTCGGGGTCGGCGGTGCGCGCCATGGCGATGGTGTAGGTGTCGTTCTTGAGGCCGTTGGCTGCTTCGAGCGCAATGGGTGCCCTGGTGGGCTTTTGCACCATGTCGGCCGTGAAGCCGCCGCCCTGGATCATGAAGCCGTCGATGACGCGGTGGAACACCGTGCCGTCGTAATGCCTGTCTTTCACGTAGGAAAGAAAGTTTTCGACCGTCCTGGGCGCCTTGGCGGGGTCGAGCTGCACCACGATGTCACCCATCGAGGTGGCCAGCTTCACTTTGGGGGCGTCCTGCGCCTGCACCGGGGTTGCTACTGAAAAAATAGCTGCCAGCGCAATGCCAGCAAGCGCAAAAGTCGATTTTCTTTTGGAAATCATGCAGAACTCCTTGATTGAATCGGGGCCGCGAACCCGGGGGTGTGCAGGTGCGGCAATGGGCAAAGTGGCGCTGAAAGTGGCGCTGAAAGTGGTGCTGAAGTTACCACTGGCCCGCCTGTGGTGCTGGCGGCATTGCAGCAAAACCCTGCCCGCAGGCGGTGGTCAGGGACGTGATGCTGCGGGCCTGGCCGCAGCCCGGGCCGCAGCGGGCTGGAACAGTTCGCGCAGCTGGGCCAGCTTGGATTTGACGGTGGGGTTGTTGGCCTCCAGCTGCTGCGCCCTGGCGTAGGACTGGTAGGCCAGCCGGGCGTAGATGTCGCCCAGGTTTTCGTGCGCCGCTGCGTACGCGGGGTTGTTGCGCACCGCCATCTCCAGCGCCATGCGGGCCTTGTCCAGCTGGTTCTGGCTGGCGTAGATCACCGCCAGATTGTTGTAGGGCTCGGGCAGCTCGGGGTATTCCTGGATGAGCTGGGTGAAGGTGGCGATGGCCGCGTCGGTCTGGCCGATGTCGGTTTGTGCCACGCCGCGCAGAAAGCGCAACTGCGGGTCGCGCGGGGCGGCCGTCAGGCGCTGGTCTGCCATGCCCAGGGCTTCGGCAGCCTTGCCGGACTTGAGCAACTGGGTGATTTCGGCGTAGTCGCTGGCGTGGACCATGCCTGCGCCCAGCCATGCGGTCAGCGCCAGCAGGCGCAAAAGTCGTGGGAGAGTGCTGCGGACTTGCTTCATGGCGGGTAGGGGAGAGGTGGGCACCGCCTGGTGCCGGGCGGGGCTTATACTTCGGCGGATTGTAGCTGAGGGGGTTGTCATGACGGTGCGCTGTTGCCGCTGGTGATTTCGCCGGGCGCCCAAGGCTGGGCGCATTCCTTTGCGCGGCCCGTACCTTTCGCTGCAGGGTGAACTGGCTTTACCTGCCCCCACCAAAGTCTCCCGTTACAGAAACCCCATGAGTTTGCGCATCTACAACACGCTGTCGCGTGCATTGGAGGATTTTTCCCCGCTCGAACCTGGCCATGTGCGCATGTATGTGTGCGGCATGACCATTTACGACCTGTGCCACATCG
>WOZN01000069.1 GCA_011620245.1 Acidovorax sp. | reverse complement strand
ACACTAGCGGCCTGAAAATCAGGCCAGTTGCTGATCAATGAAGGCGGTCAGTTGTGCCTTGCTCATGGCGCCCACCTTGGTGGCGGCCAGCTGGCCGTCCTTGAACAGCATCAGCGTGGGGATGCCGCGGATGCCGAACTTGGCGGGGATATCGCGGTTTTCGTCCACGTTCATCTTGGCGATCTGCAGCTTGCCCTGGTAGGTGCCTGCGACTTCGTCCAGGATGGGTGCGATCATCTTGCAGGGGCCGCACCATTCGGCCCAGTAATCCACCAGCACCGGGGTGCCAGACTTGAGCACGTCGGCTTCAAAGCTGGCGTCAGAGACATGTTTGATAAGTTCGCTGGCCATTGCGGATTCCTTGTTTTCGAGCGGATTGCTACCGATGTACGTTTAAAGTCTGGGCATTGTGACAGAAACCAACCCCATGTTCACCGCTGTGGCCGAGCCTTGCAACGCTATGACAGTCATAGCGAAAAGCGATCAATGCGCGGCCTTGTGGCAGCGGCTGCTGGGCCAGGTGCAGGCGCATATGCAGGCACTGGCAGCCCATCCTGCGCGCACCGTGGTGCTGGTGCCCTATGCCCAGCTCATGCCCTGGGCGCAGCGCTACTGGGCCTTGCACCATGCCGACGGATTTGCGCCCCGCTTCGAAACCACGCGCAACTGGGCTCGCCAGCTGGCCGCCTTTGTGCCGCAGGGCGACGATCTGGCCGGAGATGTGGCGCGCGACACGCTCACGGCGCGCACCTTGCTCGATCGCGCCGGCCTGGCCGCGCAACGCGATGTGCTGGCAGTACCCCTGCAAGAGGCTGCCGCCCAGTTGGCGGTGGCAGTGGCGGCCATTGCGCCTGTGCAGCGCGAGGCCTGGGGTGTTCAGGCACGCAGCCTTTTGCCGCAAGCGGACGAAGGCTCCACCCTGCGTTTCGAGGCTGTGGTGGCCCGCATTGCGCTCGAATGGGTGCTGGCCTCGCGCCATGCCACCGATGTGTTGTTCGAGCCCGGCGTGCGCCGGTCGGTGGATGCCCTGGTGGTGCTGCAAGGCTTTCAGGTGGAGCCCCTGGCGCAGGCCCTGCAGGCCCATTGGGGCGACAAGGCGGCGGCCCTGGCGTTGCCGCCTGCGGCCATGGATGCCAAGGTTTGCGGCCGCATTGCGCTGCACAAGGCGCAGGATGCCGAGGACGAAGCCCAGCGCGCCGCCGCCTGTGTGCTGGCCCATGTGGTGGCCGGCCGCACCCCGGTGGCATTGGCCGCCAATGACCGCGCCCTCACACGCCGCATTGGCGCGCACCTGGCCAGCAGCGGTGTGGCGGTGCGCGATGAAAACGGCTGGACGCTTTCCACCACCCGCGCCGCCGCGCAGCTGATGGCAGCCCTCAAGGCCTGTGCCTGGAATGCCTCGGCCGATGAGGTGCTGGACTGGCTCAAACACGCGCCGGTCATCGAGCCCTCGGTGCTCGATGGTTTGGAGCGCGCACTGCGCAAGGCCTCGGTGGCCACCTGGTCGGGCGCGGCTGCCCGCGGCTGGGCGGACAAGCCCGCCCTGGCTGCCTGTGTGGCCCAGGTGCAGGACTGGCGCGAGGCCCTGCGCGCGCCACGCCCGCTGGCGCAGTGGCTGCAGGCCTTGCGCGCGCTGCTGGCGGTCAGCGGCCAGTGGCCTGGGCTCGAAGAGGATGCGGCCGGTGCCCGCGTGCTGGCGGTCCTGCGCCTGCAGGCGGGCCAGGAGGCCGAACTGGAGGACTGGGACGGTGCCGGCCGCCGCATGGCCCTGGCCGAGTTCACCCGCTGGGCCAACGAAGTGCTGGAGGCCGCGCGCTATGTACCCAGCCAGATGAGCGATGCGCCCGTGGTCGTTTTGCCCATGTCCCAGCTGCTGGCGCGGCCGTTTGCCGCCCTGGTGCTGCCCGGTTGCGATGAAAAACGCCTGCAACCCTCGCCCGAACCCGTGGGCGGCTGGACCCCGGCGCAGCGCCAGGCCTGGGGCCTGCCCACGCGCGAGTCGCTGGAAGCGGCCCAGCGCGCCGCGTGGCAATCTGCCCTGCAGACACCGGCCGTGGACCTGCTCTGGCGCATGGGCGATGAAGGCGGCGAGCCCCTGCTGGCCAGCGCGCTGGTGCTGGCGCTGCACCTCGACGGCGTGGCCACCGAGGGGGCGGACGGCCGCAGCCGGCGCACCGTGGCGGCCACGCCCACGGCGCGGCCCTTGCCCGACGGGCGCACGCTGCCGGTGGTGCGGCTGTCGTCCACCGCGTATTCCGACCTGCGGCATTGCCCTTACCGCTTTTTTGCACTGCGCCAGCTGGGCCTGCAGGAGGCCGACGAACTGGCCGCCGAAGTGGACAAGCGCGACTTCGGCAACTGGCTGCACGCGGTGCTGCAGCATTTTCATGAGGCGCTGCTGGCCAACCCCACGGACGACGCGGCCATCCGCGCGGCCCGCATGGACAGCGCCGCGCAGGCCGTCACGCTGCAGCAGGGCCTGGGCGAGGGCGACTTTTTGCCGTATGCCGCAGGCTGGCCCCAGGTGCGCGATGGCTATCTGCGCTGGCTTGCGCAGCATGAGCAGGCCGGGGGGCAGTTCCGGCAGGCCGAGGTGCAGGCCAGCCAGCCGCTGGGCGCCCTGCAGCTGGTGGGCACCATCGACCGCATCGATGCCGTCTCATGCACGGGCGAGCCCCTGCCGCTGGTCATCGACTACAAGACTGAGAACGACACCGTCACGCGCAAGCGCATCGGCGCGGGAGCCGAAGACACCCAGCTCGCGTTCTACGCTGCCCTGCTGAGCCACGACACGCTGCGCGCTGCCTACGTGAACGTGGGCGAGCGGGGCGAGACGCAGATGCACGAGCAGCAAGAGGTGGTGCACCTGCGCGACCTGCTGGTGGAGGGCATACAGCACGACTTCGCCCGCATTGCCGCAGGCGCGCCGCTGCCCGCCCTGGGCGAGGGCGCCGTGTGTGACTACTGCGCTGCGCGCGGGCTGTGCAGAAAAGATTTCTGGAATGACTAGCGCACACCCCCCTGAGCCGCTGCGCGGCTTCACCCCCTCTCTCGGCTGCGCCGGGAGGGGGGACGACGCCAGCGCGGCGGGGCGGCCCTTGCGCGGCGTCCCTCGCGCTGGAGGCGCGTCGGTATCGCAGCGCAGGGGCACTGCGGGGGCCGGCAGTGCGACCGGAAAATTGGATCCGGGAAATGACTGAACAAGCCGCCTACGAACACAACGGCCACCCCGTCTCGCGCGAGGCCTTTTACGCCATCGCCTGCGACCCCGCGCGCAGCGTGGCCGTGGAGGCCTGCGCGGGCGCGGGCAAGACCTGGATGCTGGTCTCGCGCATGCTGCGTGCGCTGCTCGATGGTGCCGCGCCGCACGAGATCCTGGCCATCACCTTCACCAAGAAGGCGGCGGGCGAAATGCGCCAGCGGCTGCAGGA
>WOZN01000165.1 GCA_011620245.1 Acidovorax sp. | reverse complement strand
CTGCAGCATGCGCGAGGCGAACCAGCATCGTGCACGATTCACGGCCAATCCATATGAAAAGGCCCTGCCTCCATGGGAGGCAGGGCCTTGAGATGGGCGCCTCAGCCCGCCGGCGGCACCAGCGGACGGGTCGGTCCTTAGAAGTTGTGGCGCAGACCCAGAGCGAAGGTGCTGAAATCCGCACCCGCAATGCTGGTGGCGTAATCGGCGCCAGCCTTGTTGTCCACCTTGGTGTAGGCGCCATACAGCTTGGTGCGCTTGCTCAGGTTGTAGTTGTAGCCCAGGATGTACTGGCGAGCATTGCTGTCGGGGCGGTTGTCCCATTTGCCGGCCCAGCCGAAGCCGGCAACCAGTTCGGAAGCGCCAAATGCATACTGGCCGGTCACGCGGGCAGCATCGCGCTTGCCCTTGCCACCCACCGTGTCGTCATCCGCGCGCTGGTAGTAAGCGCCGATCTGGAATGCGCCAAATGTGTATTGTCCACGCAGGCCGAAGTCGTTGTAATCACCCAGCTTGGTGTAACCAGCGCCCAGAGCCAGGGGGCCGCTTTCCCAGTTGGCGGCCAGGTCATAGGCGTAGTCGCCGCCGGTGGTTTGCTCATGGGCCGACACGGCGCCTTCCAGCCAGAAGTTGCTGAACGTGGGCGTGCGGTAGGCGATCTTGTTGGTGTCGCGCATGCCGTAGCTGTACAGCGCATCGGAGATGTGGCCGGTATCGTGGTTCGGTTGGTCCAGCACACCGTAGTCGGCCACGGCGTAGTACGACTCAGTGATGAAGGTGCCCAGACGCACCAGACCGAAGTTGCCGGACAGGTTCACTTCGGCTTGGCGGCCGAAGAATCTGCTGGCCACGGTGCCATCGCTGCTGTCAAAGCCACTTTCCAGCTGGAAGCCGGCCTTCAGGCCGCCGCCCAGGTCTTCTTGACCCTTGAAGCCGAAGCGCGAAGCGTTGTTGTACACGCCGCTGGTGGATTGACCACCGATTTTCACCCGTTCCACGGAAGTGTTGATGCGGCCATACAGTGTCACGCTGCTTTGCGCAAAGGCAGCAGAAGTACCCAGGAGGGCCAGCGTTGCGAGCAGAAAATGATTTTTTTGCATATGCGTTCCTTGAATGCTTGTGACCTTCGATGTAGCCCCCCCTCGCTCGGCCCTTGCGAGGCCGGCTGGTACAAAAGTGCAGCTACTGGAACAAATTCTAGGTACAACCATGCAAATAACACATATGCATGTCACGCTCATGCCGTTCTTGATGTATCGCTACCACACTTTCGGAAAAACTCCCCATCAAGGTGCGGTGGCAGGTCAGAAATGCACCAATGCGAGACACTCATGACTTACGCAAAACAGGCCCAGGCAAGCCGCCTGCCACAAAGGCAGGTACCGTTGTGGCATCCTTGTTTGCGCAAGTCCTGACTGACAATTCAGTCGTTGGCGTAGATGTCCACGTCCTTGGTCTCGCGGATGAACAGCGTGCCGATCACCAGGGTCATGCCCGCGATGATGACGGGATACCACAGGCCGTTGTACATGTTGCCGGTCTGCGCCACGATGGCAAATGCCGTGGTGGGCAGCAGGCCGCCAAACCAGCCGTTGCCGATGTGGTATGGCAGGCTCATCGAGGTGTAGCGGATGCGGGTCGGGAACATTTCCACCAGCATGGCGGCAATCGGCCCATAGACCATGGTCACCAGCAGCACCAGCCAGAACAGCAGGGCCACCGTCAGGCCCTTGTTGGTCTTGGCAGGGTCGGCCTTGGTCGGGTAACCGGCGGCCTTCAGGTCTTCGGCCACTTCTTTCTTGAAGTCAGCGATGGCCTTGGCAGACGCCTCGTCGAACTTGAGGTTGACCACGTTGCCGGTAGGCGCCTCGACCGTCTTGTCGCCGATCTTGATCACGGCCGGCGAGCCCGCCGGGCCTGCCACGTTGTCATAGCTCACCGAGTTCTGGACCAGGTAGCGCTTGGCAATGTCGCACGAGCTGTGGAAGTCGATCTCGCGGGCCACCGGGTTGCCCTGGAATGAGCACGATGCGGGGTCGGCCGTCACCACTACGCCAGCCGAGGCCTGGGCGCGGGCCAGGTCAGGGTTGGCCGCTTCGGTCATTGCCTTGAAGACGGGGAAATAGGTCACCACGGCCAGCAGGCAGCCTGCCATGATGATGGGCTTGCGACCGATCTTGTCCGACAGGGCACCGAACACCACAAAGAAGGGCGTGCCCACCAGCAGGGCGGCAGCGATCATCAGGTTGGCGGTGGTGGTGTCCACCTTCAATTGCTGCGTCAGGAAGAACAGCGCATAGAACTGGCCCGTGTACCAGACCACGGCCTGGCCTGCCGTCAGGCCCAGCAGTGCAAGGATCACGATCTTCAAGTTCTTCCACTGGCCGAACGATTCGGAGATGGGTGCCTTGGAAGTCTTGCCCTCGGCTTTCATCTTCTGGAAGGCAGGCGATTCCGACAGCGACAGGCGGATCCACACCGAGACGCCCAGCAGCAGGATGGACACCACGAAGGGAATGCGCCAGCCCCAGTCCTGGAACGCGGCTTCACCCAGGGCCAGGCGCACGCCCAGAATCACCAGCAGGCTCAGGAACAGGCCCAGCGTGGCCGTGGTCTGGATCCAGGAGGTGTAGGCACCGCGCTTGTCCTGCGGCGCATGCTCGGCCACGTAGGTCGCGGCACCGCCATACTCACCGCCCAGCGCCAGGCCCTGCAACATGCGCAACGCAATCAGGATCACCGGGGCCGCCACGCCGATGGTGGCGTAGCTGGGCAGCAAGCCGACGATGAAGGTCGACAGACCCATGATCAGGATGGTGACCAGGAAGGTGTATTTGCGCCCGATCATGTCGCCCAGGCGGCCGAACACGATGGCGCCGAAGGGCCGCACCAGGAAGCCTGCCGCAAAAGCCAGCAGCGCAAAGATGAAGGCCGCGCCCGCATCCAGTCCGCTGAAGAACTGCTTGGCAATGATGGCCGCGAGCGAGCCGTAGAGATAAAAGTCGTACCACTCAAATACGGTACCGAGCGATGAAGCGAAGATGACCTTCCTCTCTTCGGCGGTCATCGCCCGCGGTGCGGGATGTTGCGTTGCCATGGTTGTCTCCTTTGATCATTGAACCTGCAGGCACATAAAAAATTACCTGTGGGCCCACTATCCATGGCGCTACTGACACCGCTCTGACGCGTTTCTTACGGAACTTGACGCGAAACCTTCGTCAGCCTTACGGCTTTGGTAATAACCCTTACTCCATGTTTCTTGATGTGGAAAATCATCGGGCAGGGGCATATTCCCCGGGGTTTTCCTCCGGCTGATGCACCATTCTTTTTCAACCTGGAAACGGCAGGTGCATAGCGCTCTCACCCATGAGGTGAACCCCATCGAAGCGGTCAACTGCCGTTTTTAGGTTCAATGCAGGTTCAAAGCACCAAAAACGCC
>WOZN01000261.1 GCA_011620245.1 Acidovorax sp. | reverse complement strand
ACCCGACGCCGATCTTGAGCACGGCGATGTCGTGCTCAGGGCTGGCGCCCACCAGGGCAGCCTGGTAGTCGCGCCCGTCGGCCAGTTTGACGGTGGCTTCGAAGGCCCCCTGGATGACATGAAAGTTGGTCACGACATGGCCGGCTTCATCCCAGATGAAGCCGGAGCCGGTGCCGCGCGGCACGGAAAAGACATTGCGGGTCCACAAATCGCGCACCAGCTGCGCTGTGGTGATGTAGACCACCGAAGCGCGCGATTTCTCGAACAGCTCGATGGTGGCCTTCTCGTCCGCCGCCAGATCGCCGCGCGGCGTGACGGTGCGTGCGGCCGCTTCACGCGGACTGAACCAGGCTTCGATGGCGGGCAGGAACTGCCACAGCAGCATGAGCGCGGCGATGCAGGCGGTGATGAATAGCCAGCGCCGTACGAAATGGTCCGGGGCGCGGCGGCCGTAGGGATCGGGGTATGCCATGACAATTCTCCTATTGGTTGCAATCAGCGCCACAGGCCGCCGGGGTGCCAGCGTGGTGGGCGCGTCACCTGCGCAGATTCCGGAAAGAAAAGGGTGGAAGGGGGCCGCAGCGCCATCGATGGCCGGGGCGCGAGCTCCAGCAGACGCGCGATACGCTCGGCCGTCGGCGGATGCGTACGCAACCAGGAAGGTTCGGGATGACCCCAGCCCGGAAACAGCCAAGCGCGCCAGGAGCGGCTGACCCGTTCGATTTTCACCAGCGCCGAGGCCAGCCCACGCGGGTCCCCAGTCAGTTGCGCGGCCAGCCGGTCGGCATCGAACTCGCGTACACGCGACAAGCCAAGTTGTGCGAGCAGCGCCAGTTGCGGCGAAGCGGCGAGCAACAGCAATCCTGACCACTGGACTTGCGCCGCTCCGACGAGCACTGCCGGCAAGCTGAGCGCGAACACGATCTGCCCCACCATGGCCAGCAAATATGTGAGCCGGCTGATGTAATCGGCCAGGCCCATAACGCGAAGATCTCCATGGGCGATATGCGCGATCTCATGCGCAAGGACGCCCTCCAGTTCACCTGGGCTCAGGCTGCGCAACAGACCCTCGGTGATGGCAATGGCCGAATGGCGTTTCGAGCCGGTGGCAAAGGCATTGACAACGGCGCTGGGGATATAGTGCGGAACTGGCATGACGGGCAAACCGGCGCGGGCAGACAGTTCGCGCACCATCGCCCAGATCGCCGGTGCTTCGTGCGGGTGCAGCGCACGAGCGCCGTACAACCTCAAGGTCAGTGCCGAGGCGGTCACAGGTTCAAGCATCAAGGCAAAGACGCATGCTCCCAGCGCCAACCATTGACCAATCTCGCCAAAAAGCAGGCCGCCGGCGACGACCGCGATCCCCACCAGGGTCAACACCAGCAGCCCTGTCTGCAAGCGGTTGATCCAGCGGTGCCACGACAAGGGATCGTACTGGTTGCCGGGATCACGAGCGGTCATGCGCGGATTCCTCTGCAACCCGGTCATCGCACTCGCGCAACAGCCAATAGGTCGCGCCAAGGGTCAAGCTGGCGCCCGCCAGGGCCGCGATCTTGCCCGGGCTGGCCTCTGGGTCGAGAATCACGAACTTGCGCACTAGCGCGATCAGCGCGATCAGCCCGATCAGCCCGATCAGCCCGATCAAGATCACATTCTTAACCTGAATGATGCTGTCGCGGCGCAGGGCTATGCGCACAATGGAATGCTTGAATTCCATCGCAATCAGGAGCGCCATGATCATGCCGAACACGCTCTGGAACACATTGTGGTCGAGCGGGTTGAACGCATATGGCTTGGGGATTGCTGGTTTCATGAAGAGTTGTTCCCTGCAACATTTGTGCTGTCGAGGCCCCGGCGCATCTCGCTGATGTTTCCATTGATCACATCGGCGGGCATGCCCAAAAGCTGCATCACCTGTTCCGCCAGCCCAAGGGCTGCGGCGAAAGATTGCTGATAGATGCGCACATTCGGCAGAACGCGCAAAGCCCTCGCTTGCGCCACATGGGCGCATGCAACGAGGACGGGCAATGCCGGATGGCGTTCGAAGACCGCCTGCGCGATGCGCAAGGCCGGCTGGGGGCGAGCAAACGTCAGCACCACCAGGCGTGCCTGTGCCAATCCGGCCGCCATCAGGGTGTGCAGGCGGCTGGCATCGCCATAGAACACCGGTGCGCCAGCCGCGCGCGCCGCCTCGACCTTCTGATCGTCCGACTCCAGCAGCAGATGCGCGATGCCCGCCCGCTTCAGTACCTTGCTGACCATCAAACCGAGTTCGCCGGCACCGCAGACGATGACATGATCTCGCAGCGGCTTGGCTTGCGCGGCAATATCTCCTTCTTCGGCCTGGGGCGGCGCAACGAGGCCGCTCAAGCGGCTCAAAGCGCCAGCCAGCCGGTCATGGTGGCGGATCAGCAGCGGTGCCGCCGCCATGCTCAGCACCAGCGCCACCAGCATGGGTTGAACCACGGCGGCGGGTATCAGGTGCTGTTGCAAGACCATCCCGAGCAGCAGCAGCGCGAACTCGCCGCCATGGCCCAAGGCGATGCCCGCCCGCCAGGCATCGAGCGCTGACAGGCGGGCGGTGCGCAGCGCCAGGTAGTTGAGCGCCATCTTTACGGGCACCAGCGCCAGCAGCCAGGCCAATACGGCCAGTGGCGCTGCCACCACCAGCTGCAGGTCCAGTTGCAAGCCGATGGTCACGAAGAACAGGCCCGACAGCACATCGCGAAAGGGCTTCAGGCGGTCTTCCATTTGGTGCCGGAAATCGCTTTCGCCCAGCACCATGCCGGCAAGAAAGGCCCCCAGTGCGGCGGATAAGCCGACGGCATGCGCCGCAGCGGCCGCCGCGACCACCATGCACAAGGAGACCAGCACGAACGATTCTTCATGGCCCCGCCGCGCCACCCAGCCCAGCAGCCCATGCAACAGGTGGCGCGAGGCAATGGCCGACACGGCGAACAGCACCGGCACGCCGAGAACTTCGAGCAGCACACCTTCCATTTTTGGCGAGTCCCCGCGTGCCCAGATCGCCAGCAGGGCCAGCAATGGCACGCTGGCCAGGTCCTGAAACACCAGCACGGCAATCGCGCTGCGACCGTGGCGTGTGGTCAGTTCGCCCTGATCGGCCAGTTGCCTGCTGACCAACGCCGTGGACGACATGGCCGCTGCCGCGCCCAGCAGCCCGGCACTGCTGAGCGGAAGCCCCAGCCACACCAGCATCAGGGTGAGCGGGATGGCGACCATCCCCATTTGCAGCGTGCCGGCCACCACCACGGTCTTGCGGGTGAGCCAGAAATGGCCGAGGGAGAACTCCAGCCCGACCATGAACAACAGCAGCGCCACACCCAACTCGGACAGGAAACTCAGCGCCGGCCCCGGCTTGATCCAGGCCAATACCGAGGGCCCCAGCAAGGCGCCGACGGCCAGGTAGCCCAGCAGCGTGGGCACTCT
>WOZN01000347.1 GCA_011620245.1 Acidovorax sp. | reverse complement strand
GGTGCTGCACGCCCTGGTAGGCGCCGATGGGGGTGTTGTTGAACACCTTGCGATCGTTGGCATAGGCCACCGCCTTCTTCAAGGCGAAACGCCCGACACCGGTACACAAGCCGGAGAGGATGATGCGCTCGGGGTTGAGCGTGTCGAACAGGATGTTGAAGCCCTTGCCGACTTCGCCCAGCACATCGGCCTCGGTGAGTTCCACGTTGTCGAAGAACAGTTGCCACTGCGTCTCGGGCACCGGGAAGGCAACCGGAATCAGCGTCTTGCTGATGCCTTTTTTCTTCATGTCGACCATGAAGATGGTGAAGCCGTCGGTTTTCTTCTTCACGTCGGCGCGCGCTGTGGTGCGGGTGACGACCATGGCGTAGTCGGCGCAGTTGGCGTCGGTGATGAAGACCTTCTGGCCGTTGAGCTTGAAGCCGCCCTGCCCATCGGACTTGGCGATGCTGGTGATCTCGATCGAGTTCGAGCCGGCGTTCGGTTCGGTGATGGCGAAGCAGAACTTGATGTCGCCGGTGCAGCCGCCCGGCAGAAAGCGGCGCTTCATTTCCTCGCTGGCGTGCTTGGCCAGCAGGCCCATGGTCATGGTCGGGCCGACCACCAGGTTCAGCAGCGGAATACCGTTGTTGGCCAGACCCTCCATGAACAGCAGCATCTCAGTCATGCCCTGGCCAGCACCGCCATAGGCCTCGGGCACCATGATGCCGAGAAAGCCATCGTTGGTGATCTGCTGGTACAGCTCGGTGGGGCGCTCGTTCTTTTCGGCGTAGCCGCGCCAGTAGTTGTGGTCGAACTGCTTCGAGATACGGTCGCCGTACTCGTAGATCATTCGTTGTTCCTGGCTCAGTGTGAAATCCATGGGGTGTTCTCCTTGTCCTTGTGTTTGGGAAATTCTGGCGCCTTCCCCGAGAGGGAGAAGGCGCGAACTCAATCAGGCCTGGGCCGAGGGGAACTTGGGCGCGCGCTTCTCGCGCACCGAGGCCACGCCTTCCTTGGCGTCTTCGCCCAGGAAGCACAGCATTTCCATCGCCAGCGAGCTCTCGAAGATCGGGCGCGCCACGTTCATCCAGCCGTTGAGCGAGCGTTTGGTCAGGCGGATCGCCTGTTGGCTGCCCGCCGCCAGCTTGTTGGCCACGGCCATGGCCTTGTCCATCAGCTCGGCGCGCGGCACGCACAGGCTGACCAGGCCGATGCGCTCGGCTTCCTTGCCGTTCACAAACTCGGCCGTCATCAGGTAATACTTGGCCTTGGCCATGCCGCACAGCAGTGGCCACAGGATGGCGGCATGGTCGCCAGCGGCGACGCCGATCTTGACATGGCCGTCCGTAATTTTGGCCTCCTCGGCCATGATGCTGATGTCGGCCAGGAAGGCGACGGCCAGACCGGCACCGACGGCCACGCCGTTGATGGCCGAGATGATGGGCTTGTCGCAGGCCATCATGTTGTAGACCACGTCCGAGGCCTCGGTCATGGTGTTGGCGATTTCCTTGGGATTGCCGACCATGCCCGCCACCCATTCCAGGTCGCCGCCGGCCGAGAAAGCCTGGTCGCCCGCGCCGGTGATGACCGCCACCTTGGTCTTGGCATCGTCAGTGACCACGCCCCAGATCTTGGTCAGCTCCCAATGCAGCCGGCCGTTGGTGGCATTCATGACCTCGGGGCGGTTGATGGTGATGACCAGCACGCCGTTGGGCTTGTGGTCGAACTTGAGGAATTGAAAGTCAGCGTAGTTCATCTGGAGGTTCCTTGAAAAAATAGAAAACGAGAATGAAAGGCAATGGACGGTCAGCGCAGTTCGGCGCGTCCGTTGTTCAGCACGACGATGTCGCGTTCGACGGCGCGGGCGCGAAAGGAAACGACCTTGCCATCCACCCAGAGCTCGGTGCGTATCGTTTCACCGGGGTAAACGGGTGACGAAAAACGCACATCCAGCGACTGCAGAGCGCTCGGGTCGCCGCCGCAGACATGCTGGGTGACTGCCCAGCCCGCGATGCCGTAGGTGGCCAGGCCGTGCAGGATGGGCCGCTTGAAGCCGGCGGCGCGTGCCACCGCGGGTTCGGCGTGCAGCGGGTTGTAGTCGCCCGAGAGCCGGTAGATCAGTGCGGCGCGCGGCTGGGTGGCGAAGTCCACATCGTGATCAGCGGCGCGCGTGGGCAGCTCATGCACGGCTTTGACCGGCCCGGTCGGGCCGCCAAAGCCGCCGTCGGCGCGGCAGAAGGTGGTTGAGGTCAGCGTGGCCAGCAGTTCGCCGCTGGCGGCATCCGTCACCGTGCGCTCGGTGTAGATCAGCGCCCCCTTGTCCGGCCCCTTGTCGATGATCTGGCTCACCCGCGTGCGCCCGATTACTTCACCCTCGGGCGGCACCGGCCGGTGCAGCCGCAGACCCTGTTCGCCATGCACCAGCCGCACCCAGTCGACACCGGTGGCCGGGTCCTTGAGCCACATGCCGGGATAACCCAGCACCACCGGCAATGTGGGCAGCGCCAGCAAGTCTTTCTCATAGACAAAGCGCAGCTCGGTCTCGTTGGTCGGGTCGGTGCCCAGGCCGACGCCCAATGCATAGAGCATGGTGTCGCGCTGGGTGTAGCGATGGCGCACGTCCTCGAACGGCCATGCCATCAGTTGCTCGTAGTTGATCGCCATGGTGGATCGCGTCAGACGGGATCCCAGGAGAACACGGTGTTCGAGCTCTCCAGCGGATAGAAGTTTTGCTTCATGGCGGGCAGCACGCGCTCGGCGATGGTCTCGGGTGTCCAACCCTCGGCGGTGTGCATGCCGCGGATCGGGCGCGACTGGCTCATGAGGAAGATCTCGTTGCCGCGCACGGCGAAAATCTGGGCCGTGACCTCGGCCGCGGCATCGCTGGCCAGGAAAGCGGCCATGGGCGCAATCTGCTGGGTGCCGAGTTTTTTCAGTTTTTCCACGCGTGCCTGCTGCTCTGGTGTGTCGGTGGGGATGGCGCCGATCATGCGGCTCCAGGCAAAGGGCGAGATGCAGTTGGAACGCACGTTGTAGCGCTGCATGTCGCCGGCGATATGGCGCGACATGGCCACGATGCCCAGCTTGGCAGCGGCGTAGTTGGCCTGGCCCAGGTTGCCGATCAGGCCCGAGGTGGAGGTCATGTGCACATAGGCGCCCGACTTCTGCGTCTTGAAATGCGGGGCGGCGGCGCGCGAGGTGAAGAAGCTGCCATTGAGGTGCACGTCGATGACGGCGCTCCACTCCTCGGGCGACATGTTGAAGAACAGGCGGTCGCGCAGTATGCCGGCGTTGTTGACGACGATGTCGATGCGGCCGAAGGTGTCGGCCGCGCATTCGATGATGCGGTTGGCCGTGGGCCAGGTCGAGACGCTGTCGGTGCTGAGAACGGCCTGGCCGCCAGCGGCCTTGATCTCGTTGACCACCTGCTGGCCGGGGCTGGCGTCATTGCCTTCGCCGCCGACCGAGGCGCCGATGTCGT
>WOZN01000252.1 GCA_011620245.1 Acidovorax sp. | reverse complement strand
TGAGGCCTTCCTTGAGCGAGAGCTGGAACCAGTCGCGGCAGGTGACGCGGTTGCCAGTCCAGTTGTGGAAATATTCGTGGCCCACCACGCTTTCGATGTTCGAAAAATCGGTGTCGGTGGCCGTGGCCTCGCTGGCCAGAACATATTTGGTATTGAAGATGTTCAGGCCCTTGTTTTCCATGGCGCCCATGTTGAAGTCGCTGGTGGCGACGATCATGAAGCGCTCCAGGTCGAGCGGCAGGCCAAAGCGCGCTTCGTCCCAGACCACGCTGTACACCAGCGAGTTCATGGCGTGTTCGGTCTTGCCCAGGTCGCCGGGGCGCACATACACCTGCAGCAGGTGTTCGGTGCCCGAGCGGCTTTTGATCTTTTGCTCGCGCGCCACCAGCTTGCCCGCCACCAGGGCGAACAGGTAGCAGGGTTTCTTGTGCGGATCGACCCATTTGGCGAAATGGCGGCCGTCTTCCAGATCGCCGCTGTCCACCAGGTTGCCGTTGGACAGCAGCACCGGATACAGCGCCTTGTCGGCACGCAGGGTGACGGTGTAGCTGGCCATCACGTCCGGCCGGTCGAGGAAATAGGTGATGCGGCGAAAGCCCTCGGCCTCGCACTGCGTGAAAAATGTGCCCTGGCTCACGTACAGGCCCATGAGCTGCGTGTTCCTGGCCGGCGCGCAGGTGGTGAAGATTTCCAGTTCGAAGGGCTCGGTGCCCCATTCTTCCAGGGTCGGCAGGTTCTCCAGCACCAGCTGGTTGCCTTCCATCTTGAACGAGGTGCCGCCGCCGTTGACCATGACGCGCGCCAGGTTCAGCTCTTCGCCGTCCAGGCGCAGCGGCTGGGCCGCCACGTCCGGGTTGCGGCGCAGGCGCATCTTGTTGAGCACACGGGTCTTGGCGGGGTCCAGGTCGAACGTCAAATCAACGGTGTCGATCCACCAGGCCGGGGGCTGGTAGTCGGCGCGGTGGATGGCGGGCGCCTGGCCCTGGCCGTCACGCAGTAGCAACATGGGTTTTTCCTTAAACGCCCTGCTTGAGGGAGGCTTCGATGAATGCGTCCAGATCGCCGTCCAGCACCTTCTGGGTGGCCGAGATTTCGACGCCTGTGCGCAGGTCCTTGATGCGGCTGTTGTCCAGCACGTAGCTGCGGATCTGGTGACCCCAGCCCACATCGGTCTTGGTGTCTTCGAGCTTTTGCTGCTCTTCCTGGCGCTTGCGCATTTCGTGGTCGTACAGGCGCGAACGCAGGCGCTGCCAGGCGATGTCGCGGTTGCCGTGCTGGCTGCGGCCGTCCTGGCATTGCACCACGATGCCCGTGGGGATGTGCGTCAGGCGCACGGCCGAGTCGGTCTTGTTGATGTGCTGGCCGCCCGCGCCCGATGCGCGGTAGGTGTCGGTGCGCACGTCGGCCGGGTTGATGTCGATCTGGATCGAGTCGTCAATTTCGGGGTACACGAACAGGCTGGCAAAGCTGGTGTGGCGCCCGCCAGAGCTGTCGAACGGGCTCTTGCGCACCAGGCGGTGCACGCCGGTTTCGGTGCGCAGCAGGCCGTAGGCGTACTCGCCCTCGATCTTGATCGTGGCGCTCTTGATCCCGGCGACATCGCCCGGCGTTTCTTCTTCCACTGTGGCCTTGAAGCCCTTGCGCTCGGCGTACCTGAGGTACTGGCGCAGCAGCATGCTGGCCCAGTCGCAGGCCTCGGTGCCGCCGGCGCCGGCCTGGATGTCGATAAAGCAGTTGAGTGGGTCGGCCTCGTTGCTGAACATGCGCCGGAATTCGAGTTGCTCGATCTCGGGCTTGAGCTTGGCGGTTTCGGCTTCGATGGTGAGCAGGCCGGCCTCGTCGCCTTCTTCCTTGCTCATCTCGAACAGCTCGGCGTTGTCGGCCAGCTCACGCGTGAGCCTGTCGAGCGTGAGCACCACGCCGTCGAGCGATTTTTTCTCTTTGCCCAGCTCCTGGGCTTTCTTCGGATCGTTCCAGACCGCGGGGTCTTCCAGCGATGCGTTTACCGTGCGCAAGCGTTCAAATTTGGCATCGAAGTCAAAGATACCTCCGTAACTCTTGCGTGCGCATGGTCAGGTCGGAGAGGGTGTTGCCAATGAGGTTGATACGTTCTGCGTCCATGGTCTTGTCCTGGGTGTTCTGTAAATAACCCGTGATTTTCTCATGGGACCAGCTCCCCGGCGTCCAAGGCCCTCCGGCCGGCCCGGCGCGCGCCGCAGAAGCCGGCCTGGGGCGGGCAAGGAATGCCCGCCACCGGCGCGCTGAGCGACCCGGTGCGGCTCGCCCGCCCGGGCCAGTGCACGCCTTACACTGCGACGCATCTTTTTTTGGAGCCTGCATGGAAACCATCCAGCTCGGTCAGAGCGACCTGCACGTCACGCCCATCTGCCTGGGCACCATGACCTTTGGCGAGCAGGTGGACGAGGCCGATTCCCACGCCATCCTGGACCGCGCGCTGGAGCGCGGCGTCAACTTCCTCGATACGGCCGAGATGTACGCCGTGCCCGCCAGGGCCGAGACCGCGGGTGCCACCGAAACCATCATCGGGCGCTGGTTTGCCAGAAACCCCGGTGCCCGCCAGAAACTGGTGCTGGCCACCAAGGTGGCCGGCCCCGCCCGTGGCATGCCGTGGTTGCGAGAGGGCAAGGGCATGACGCCTGCCGACATCGTGGCCTCGTGCGAGGGCAGCCTGCGCCGCCTGCAGACCGACGTGATCGACCTCTACCAGATCCACTGGCCCGAGCGCCATGTGCCAGCCTTCGGCATCCAGTACTACGACCCGGCCAAGGAAACCGCGCAGACGCCGATCCACGCGCAACTGCAGGCACTGGCCGGCCTGGTCAAGGCGGGCAAGGTGCGCCATGTGGGCCTGTCGAATGAAACGCCCTATGGCGTGCACGAGTTCGTGCGCCTGGCAGAGCAGCATGGCCTGCCGCGCGTGGCCACGGTGCAAAACCCCTATTGCCTGATCAACCGCAGCTATGACAACGCGCTCGACGAGACCTGCCACCGCCTGAACGTGTCGCTGCTGGCCTATTCGCCGCTGGGCTTTGGCCTGCTCACGGGCAAATACGACGCCAGCGGTATCGAAGGGCCCGATGCGCCCCGGGGCGCCCGCATTGCCAGCTATGAGTCGGTGCGCAAGCAGCGCTGGGGCCGGCCCGAGGCGCTGGCCGCCGCGCGCCGCTACAACCAGCTGGCGCGCGCGCATGGCCTGACGCCCACGCAACTGGCGCTGGCCTTTTGCTACACCAGCTGGCGCGTGGCCAGCACCATCATCGGCGTGACCTCGCTGGCCCAGCTCGACGAAGACCTGAACGCCTGGGGCACAACGCTTTCGCCCGAACTGCTGGCGGCCATCGACCAGATTCGCTGGCAGCTGGGCGACCCCGCGATTTAAGGTGAAATCAGCCTGCAGCGCTTGCTGGTAAAGCGCAAGCAGCTATTATTTTTGATTGATTAGCAACTTGTCTCA